>JACKFQ010000002.1 GCA_020632395.1 Candidatus Nomurabacteria bacterium
CTCTTGCATAGACTAACTCAGTTATATCTGAAGTTACTACCTGAAAAGGTTTGTTTACAGTAAGCCTTTTTAAAAGATTAGCTCTATCTCCTAAATCTGCAATTATCTTTTGCAAATAGCTTGGCTTGCGTTTAGGTATTTTGCGCTTTAAAGATAATGCCCAGAGGTTGAGCAATTTGCTAAGAGTATCTCTACCAATACTTACTCCAAACTGGTTAAATAGTGCTTGCTTTATTCTACGTATGCCATATTTAGGATTATCCGTAATTATTTGGATTATTGAGTCCTTTATATGACTGTACTTTAAACTTAAACGCTCTTGAGGAGTTTTACTTTGGTAGTAGGTTGTTTTACTTATACCGAGAAGTTTACAGATCCTGTTTACACCAAAAGCGGAGTTTTTTACACACTCACGAGCAAATATTGCTAATTGCCATTTGGGGATCTGTAGAAATCCAGATAGTTTTTTAAAAGGCTAAGCTCTACCTCCTTTTTGCCTACAAGGAGTTCTAAGTCTTTTACATGTTTTTGAAGTTTACTTATCTCTTGCTCTGGTTTGTTCTCAAATACGCTGTAACCTAGCGATAAAAGATCTTTGTGCCATTTTGAAGCTAATCCTGTGGTTATGCCGTATTTACGGGCAGTTGCACCTATTTGACCACTTTGTATACACTCTAGAGCCACTGTGAACTTAAATTTAGGGCTGTGTTTACGACGATTTGTCATTTTCCTGAGTTAATATTTTATGTACCTATTTTACCAAACTGTTTCTTAGTTGGTGGTACAGTTTACTCAGGACTGGTCAATAAAGAATGGACTGAACTATACGGATCAGGTCACTTATCAGAGGGATCGTCCAAATTTCCTATGGATTTTGAAACCATATTGTAACAATACGCCACTCTTCACTTTCGGGATCAGATACTCAATCCCTTCAGATGGATCCTCTTTGTACGACTGGAATATCGAGTGTAAGGGTTTGTAAATTCGATAGACAAGCTGAACCTTATACATTGTTTTGGTATTTAAAGATCAATTCCTTAATTGTTTTGGCTAATCTAGGGATGCAATATCTTCGATTAAAAAGTTGTTTACCCCCTAACCCTATTCGATCCAACTCTGTTTTATTTTCGTAAGCCCACGTTATCGAATCCACGAGCTCTTCAGCACTCCCCTGTTCTACCAATAAGCAATTCTCCTTATCAACAAATCCTGTATCCTCTTGAATCCTACCAATCACCATAGGGATCCCTAAACTCATGAATTGATAAGTCTTACCTGTAATCACCCTAGTTGCCTGTCCCCGACCGTGGAACGGTCCACCTAGGCAAATATCTGCCCTACATGCACGATCTAAAAGTTCTTCATACTCCATCCACAAGAAGTGTTCTAGATTATCACATTTGTACCCTTGGATCCTCTGAAGTATCGGATCACTTTTTCTGCCCTTACCCCCCACTATTGTGAATTTTATTGGTAGCCCATTACATAGCTCTGCAGCATCTAGTATCACATCAACACCATGTAACTTCTGAAAAGTACCGTAGAAAAATACATCTAGATAATCTTTCTTTAGATCTACACCCTGCCAAGACTTCCCGATGATTGGTACGTTGCTGACTGGTAAAGCTACTAACTTCGACCTAGGAATATCTAACAGATTAGATATGTACTCCGCATGGATATTGGTATCAGTGAGTACCACATCAGATCGCTGTAAGATTATCCTCTCAAAAAATCTCAATACTACGGCGATCAGCCTCCCAAGGATTCCTTGCTTCACCTCGTTTACCAAAGAATCGTACGGAGATAGCATCTCGTCAAAGATTATCCTACGACCACGAGAGAGTAACCATACCAATGGAAATATCTCATGTCCTCGGAATGGAAGTACATAGATATCAGGATCTTGTTCTATCCTTAGTTTCAAAAGACCTATGAAACTCTCAAGATACCTCAGCAAACCACGTGACCGATTTCGGACCACATGTAACTGTACCTCAGGGAGTAATTCGAGTGCAGCGATCATACTCTTTCCACGGATGTAATCTGGAGAATAGTATGAGATGACAACAGCTACTTTCATCGGACACTCCTTCAAGTTACTTCTCATGCTCGATGTGCTTCAATCGCTCGATTATCTTTTCTTGATTTGTATTGCTCCTATCCAACATATCTGCCATCAACCCGAGACCCCATAGGAACAATCCAAGTGAAAAAAGGTAGATACCTCCAAATCCAACGAACTTGTATGGACTAAAACTTCTAGTTATCAAATAATATATCCCCAAACCGACTATCATTAACAATCCGGATAATAGCGGAAATGCACCCAACCCCAAAAAAAACGTCAGCGGAGCCTGATCTCTAAATGCCCGCATGATATTGATAGCACTCCCAAAGAGGAACTGGAAAAAATTGGTTACCACCCTACTTTTACGTCCAGGAAAATACTTCACCAGAACAGGCATAGAGGTCATATTGAGTTTCTTGACTGCCAAAACCTGGAATGACTCTTGAGTGTATGTGTATTTACTATTAATGTTCAACGACAAAAGTGCTTTTCGATCATAGGCTCTAAAACCACATGTCACATCATTGAACTTATATCCTGACAATTTTCCAACTATCCATGCTCCAAGGAGATTTGCATAGTATTTCCCTCCGGGCATATTCTCAGGCTTTCTTTTCAGACCTGTTTCTGGATCGGTAAATCTGTCGGCTGCGACAAAATTGTAACCATGATTTAGGATAGGATCTACAAGAGTAGGTATATCTGCAGGATTGAATTGTAGATCTGCATCAATATTTACAGCAATATCCGCACCCATTTTCAGACACTCTTCTACTGCTTGTTGGAATCTGTATGCGAGTCGCTTCTGAGCGTGTCCTTCTATCACTCTTGCTCCATGCTCACGTGCTATCTCAACCGTCTTATCTTGGCTACCATCGCTCACTACCAATTTTTCTATCTGATCCACCCCTTTGATACTTTTTGGCATCAAGTCTAAAACCTTACCTAGAGTCTTCTCCTCATTTAAAGCAATGACGAAGATTACCAGTTTCATTTTGTTTAATTGCTCAAATTACCTTCCTATCCCTCTATAGACAAGTCCTTTTTTAGTTATCTCATCCTTGTCGAACTTGTTCATACCATCAAAGAAAACTTTGATCGATCCGCTATCTAAGATCTTTTGAAGATCTTGAGAGAACACATCATGTGCTGTAAGCACAGCCACTGCATCTGCTCCATCTATAGCCTCATCCAAACTTTCAACTGTGTTCAAGCTTTTATCCCACGGATCGTATATTCGTAGATCTGCACCTTTGGCAAGCAATATATCCTTGATCTCGATAGACGGACTTTCCCTAAGATCTCCGACATTTGGCTTATAGCTCATACCGAGTGTTGCAATTTTTGTGCCTTTCAGTGGCAGTGCAACTTCATTCAATGCATCCTGTAGTCTGATCACTGAGTATATGGGCATATTATTATTGATATCCCTTGCTGTTTTTAAGAATCGGTGATTAAACCCGCTAACCTCAGCTCTTTTGATCAGGTAGTATGGATCAACAGCAATACAATGCCCACCAACTCCCCTACCTGGCCAAAATGGCATAAACCCAAAAGGTTTATTCGATGCTCCTCGTATCGTTTCGATCAGATCTATTCCCATCTTGTCAAACGATTGCGCAAGCTCATTTACAAAAGCGATATTCACATCACGGAAGGTGTTCTCTACTATCTTTGTTGATTCAGCGACCTTCAGTGAGCTACAGATGTTCAACTCTGCCTCAAGAAAAGATCTGAATATTTCTGCGACTTCCTCGGCTTTTTCAAATGGATAGACTCCAAGATTTCGGGAAATGTTGTATATGTTCCACTTTGGATCTCCGGGATTGATCCGTTCTGGACAGTGAGCCAAGGTTATGTCCTCACCGACCTTAAGCTTACTAAGCTCTTCGATCTTTGGCTTGACGACTTCTTCGTTGGTACCTGGATTGACTGTTGATTCTAATATAAATATATCACCCTTCTTTAATAATGGTGCGATCGTGGATGTCGCAGAAAGGACAGGTCCATAATCGGGAGTATAGTCATCAAGCACAGGAGTGGGTACACACACAAAGTATACTGTAGCGTCTGCAATATCCTTTGGGTCTCTTGTCACTGTGTACTTAAATTCCTTTAATTCTTTCGCACAGAGATCATCATCTATAGGGCATCCTCCATTTTTTATTAACTCAACTTTCGACTCATTGATATCAAACCCGATCACCTCATACTTACCGCTTTTTGCAAGAGCTGTAAGGGTAGGAAGCCCGACATATCCCAATCCTAGAACTGCCACTTTTTTCATTTAATTCTTGGAGAAAAATAATCTAAAGGATGAAAGACTTAACGATTTAGATACTATACCAAATTTACTGTAAAATAAAGAACAGATAACCTCATATAGGTTGTCTAGATAATTTTAATTGTGTTGTTATGCCGACATTTGAAGTATTAGGGGTTGTGGTTGATCCTCTTGCAATTATCGTTGCAGGTGTTGCATATGAGGTGTTGGGATTTCTTTGGTATGGTCCACTCTTTGGGAAGAAGTGGTCAGCACTGACCGGGAAAAAGATGGAACCATCCAAAAAGCGTCCTCTCGACATGATCTTTGGGTTCGTAGTTGCTATGTTCCTTGCGACTGGTTTGAATTCCATTTTACAGTTTGCACAGCAGGTTTCAGAGCTACAACCAGTCATGAATGTTTTGATCTCAAGTGGAATGATCGCAGGTACTACGACATTCATAGTGTATGCAGAAGAGTACCTTTGGGAGGAAAGGGACCTGAAACTTCTACTAATCAACTGGGGACACCAATTTGCTAACTATATCGTGATGGGAGCAGTCCTTGCACTCTTTGTATTGTAAAAGCGACATTCATGCATATATCCAACCATCTAGGGCATTAATGGTCTATAATATATGATGGATCCAGATCAGATACTTAGGATATCTAAGTCCCTCAGATCAACTACTTTTCTTGTAGGGCTGTTTCTTGCCGTACTGATAACGGGTCTGATATTAAGTATTTCAACCAGAACAGATCCTCCAATGATACCCCAAGTAAAGTCTGTCACTACACGATCCAACCGACCCCACAATACATTTCCACCATTAAAAGCAGAAAGAGATATGATCTCCGACCAACTATCGAATTTGTCCCTTGAAGAAAAGATAGGTCAGATGTTCATGGGAGGGTCGTACAAAAGTGATTCATTGGCACAACAAGTTGAGCTCATAAGTACATATCATTTTGGAGGGATCATACTAATGGGAATAAATGTGACTGATACACTCAAAACGAAAGAGAGTATCGACAAGATAAACAAAGCTCAAGACTCTGATCTACCACCAATCCTCATAGCTATTGACGAAGAAGGTGGGTCAGTCAGCAGGTTGTGGGGTCAATTGACCGATCAATCCGCTCAACCCGATCTGAAAACAGAAAAACTAGCAAATGATACTGCATACCGAAGAGGCACAGAACTTCATGACATGGGCATAAATGCCAATTTCGCACCTGTTGTAGACTATATCCCAGATCAAGGCTCATTTTTATATGACAGGGTCTTTAGAGGGGACAGGGACCAAATAGCAAAATTAGGGTCTGCTATGGTGAGAGGATATAGAGATGCTGGGATTATTGCAGTCCCTAAGCATTTCCCTGGACACCCATCAACTCCGATCGATTCTCATAACGCCCTACCCACAAGTGACATATCAACTTCTCAAATGGATGAGTACACTTCACAATTCAGATATATTATCGATACTTCTGCCCCTGTTATGATAATGACAGGCCACGTACTGTTCCCCAATATCGACGATCAGAATCTCTCAACCTTATCCCCCATATGGATAGATGAGTACTTGCGAGGAGATCTAGGTTATCAGGGTGTAGTGATCACAGATGGTATGATGATGGGGGCGATAACAGATGGTCATACATTTGAGGGAAATATCATCAATGCTGTGAAAGCTGGGAATGATATTCTACTGTATGTCACAGAGCCAAAATATCAGGCAGATGCCTACAAGATCTTATTGAATTCCGTTAGAAACGGTACTATCTCAGAGGATCGTATAGATGAAAGCGTGTATCGTATACTCCAGATGAAGAAAGTCCTTGAGGAAATACTTTAGTCCCGGATCCAGAGGCTAATCCAATAATAGAAGAAGAATGTTCACAAAAACCCCCAAGAATAGAAATATTGCTTGAATCAAACTATCTTTGCCACATGACGTATGTTTCAATTCGGGGATCAGATCGGACACAGCAATATATAAAAATCCTCCGATCGACAGTGACAGTATCAGACCTGTATCGATCGAGGTACTATTTTGGATAATTATTACTAAAAAGAAACCCACAAAAGCTGAAAATGCCGTGAGGGTATTTAATACAACGGTTCTTTTGCGAGACATCCCTGCATGTAACATCACCCCTACATCACTTAGCTCCTGAGGGATCTCATGTAATGCGATTGCCACCGCTGTGGCTATCCCAACCGGCAACCCAGCTAAAAAAGCTGCTGCTATCATCATACCGTCTAGCACATTGTGGATCAGGTCACCAACAAGGTTTGAGTATGCAAATGGATGTACATGACCTGGTTCATCAGGATCTATATGACAATGTCTCCAATACAGAAACTTCTCAAATATAAAGAAAAGTACTATACCGCCTAAAACCCCGTATCCGATCTTCAATGGAGCAACGCCTCCTTCCACAACTTCAGGAAAGAGGTGTAGTAGAGCATCAGATGTCAATGATCCCGCTGCCAATGCAACCAGAGACATCACAAATTTGGGACGATGATGTTGTGTCGAGACGAGAAGCGCTGCCAGAAATGAGATCAGCGAGATCGCTGTAAGGGCTATCAATCCATAAAATATCATTTACATATGATCATGAAATAACTAGAGGCGAGGATACACCGTTTCAGCACATATAACAAGCAAAAGACCTTGAATATTTGATCATATAGCGTATAGCATATCGCAGATCCCACCTCTACCCAATTCACAGCTCCATCATAGATGAAGGACTCTAACCCTTCGGTAAATTGACTTTTTGGATCCTCAACATACCCACACCGAGCATAATGATCGAGAAGAGCACCAATACAGCAACTGAGAAGCCATCTAATTCTCCTCTCTTAAGAATCGGTGTAGGCTCACCGTAGTAATAGAAGATCGAAAGATATTTCAAAGGGTCAAGATCTTCGAAAAGCTTCGCTAGTACATTCACAAAATACCCACCAACCAGAAAAGCACTTAGAATTGATGTGACTTTACCAGGTTTTTCAGTAAGAATACTAACTAAAGCGCCAAAAAAAGAAACTGCAAGAAAAGTCAGCGCGACATTAGACATGAATAGAAACCAGTTAGATATATCGATATCAGCATCGATGAACCTTACCGCGATCATGATAGTACCTACCATCAGTAGTGCACAGTAGATCGATTTGATGAGCAGAGAAATAAACATACCCAAGCCAACCTCGCTTCTTGAGATCGGATATGACAAAGTGATCCCCAATGATCCATCAAATGCCTCTTTTGCAAACTTGACTACCCATCCAACTATAAATGGCATAAAAACAACTGCCCAGAAGAAACCAAAATATTCAGAGCCAATAAAAACATCAAAATTGGAATAATCTGTATCTTGGATCCCAAATGCTTCAAGAAGTGCAGGAGGGAAAGCTTCAACATAGGCATTTAGATCCGCATCTAAACCTTGAAATGTAGGGAAGAAAGATACCATCAGAGCTGTGATCAGAATAGCTGCAATCGCACACCATATCATTGAGCTCTTGCTATCCAATATATCCATTTTTACTCTAGTCAGAATATTCCTCATATCACTTTTCGTTATATAGTTCTAAGAACATCTCCTCAAGCTTTGGTTCGGAGATCGTAAGATGCTTTATCTTTAGCTTTGCCAATAGATTTATCAACTGATTTATATCACCAAGATATTTCGCATGATATCGTCCCTGTCCTTCTGCTTTCATGTCTGGAAGAAGATTCATCAGATCTGATGGTAGTTCATCATCAACCCATAACTTCAAAAAGTAGGTTTTCGGTATCAATTCGCCTATTGTAGATACCTTTATCAATTCTCCTTGTCGAATTATCCCCACCCTATCACATACTCGCTGGACCTCACTTAAGATATGCGAGGAAAGAAGCACAGTACCGCCATTCTCCCGAAATTCAAATAACATCTCTTCAAATATGTTCTGTAGTAGTGGATCTAATCCACTCGTTGGTTCATCTAGGATCAGCAGTTTTGGCATCTTCATAAATGCCTGTACAAGCAACACCTTCTGTTTATTACCGCTTGAAAGTTCACTGATCTTTCGGTCAAGATCCAGATCCAAACGATCAGCAAAACTATTAAACTCTATCTGCTTATGTGATATCGAAGATAAATACTCGAACAATCTTCTTGCAGACCAGTTCTCATATATGTAACCTTCCCCACTGATATAGCCGATCTCATCCATCAGCTTTGTATCTGATCTGACACCATTATTTATTCCTAATATCTGAAAGTTTCCTTCATCTTGAAAGATCTGTCCCATCAAAACTCTTATCGTAGTGGTTTTTCCCGCACCATTTGGTCCAAGAAAACC
Organism: Candidatus Nomurabacteria bacterium; assembly: GCA_020632395.1. Lineage (NCBI taxonomy): Bacteria > Candidatus Nomuraibacteriota > Candidatus Nomurabacteria bacterium. The sequence continues at coordinate 8,698 of JACKFQ010000002.1, forward strand.
AAATATCTCTCCGCGCTTTACACTAAATGAAAGGTCTTTTACTGCCTTTACCTTCCCATAGCTTTTACAGAGGGAATTGATAATTATGACATTTTCTTGTTTTGCTTTACCTTCCATTATGAATGTGGCATCTTTTATTGATTGATAATAGCCCAATTCCTATGCAAAATCCAAATCTAAAACGTCATCACTTCTACTACTTCTTTCTCTTTCTTACTACATTTCAGCTGGTAAATATTGCAATATGGTCATATTATCCCATACTGCTATACAAGCAATTAAGAAGTATAGATGCAATTGTCCAAGATAATATCTTTTTATACTCCGGGATCATTATTGGTTTCCTTTTCTTCTCATTTATCCTGGATCGCTTTGGTTACGCGAAGATATCAAGAGTTTCATTTATCCTGCTCTCATTAACTTCATTTGTAATATTCCTATTTATAGGGAACATAGCTGAATACTACAGAATATTTGCTTTGCTGATAGGGATCGGACACGGTTCATATTGGACTATCTTTCATAGCTTCACACTTTCAAAATTTGATAAAAAGGGACGCAGTAAACTCATGAATGAAGTCTATGGTTGGATGCTTATAATTTCTGTAGTTGCTCCCATACTTTCTGGCTATGCTCTAACCGCTACAGGAAGATATGATCTGTTATTCCTTTCAGCATCAGCAATATATCTCTTTGCAGCAATACTCCCTCGAGATCTTGGCTCCGAATCTAGAACAAAGTTCAGAGGGTCAGAGATAACAGCGATCTTAAAAGAGAAGGTTTTTAATAGATACTTTTTCACCATGTTCTATCATACTTCCACCGGGTCTGTGATGGATGCGATGTTCAAAGTCATACCATTTATAATGCTAGGTACTGAATTGAAAGTTGGAGCATTATTTAGCGTAGTTGCAGTAATGACAGGAGTTTTCTCTATCCTATCACGGAATTGGAACGAGAAGAGAAAACGTTTAGTTGCACTAGATTCATTCATCTTGCATGGTGGTACAAATCTTGCTTTAGCGATCTCATGGACTACCCCTTTTCTTATCCTGAGGCAGATCACGCAATCTATTGCTCAAGGGTTTGCAATACCGGTTTTTGATTCCATTGATTACAGTATCAGAGAGGATCTAACGAAAGGTAAAGAAGAATCAGCGATCGAGATGAATTTGGTGAGCGAAGGTATCTATTTCATCTCACGCCTGACAGGTCTTATCATTCTTCTGATAATATTTGAATTCTCCCCATACACACAGATGGCAACTGCACAGATAGTCATCGGTGCTCTATCCTTTCATAGACTACTCTCATATCTGTTTGGAGTGAGCTTATCAAAATAGAAACTTCTAGATCCAGACTGAGGTGGGTTGCTGATCGGTAGAGATGCTTAAATAACACTTCTTCCCACGAGGATCTTCACCATGTGATTGACCTAAAGTCAAGCATCATATACATTCATATTATCGGATATTAATTGAACGATCGCTCAATGTCATTCATTCCAAACACACATTCGGTAGAAAGTGTCACATCAGGTCATCCAGACAAGGTGTGCGATCAGATCTCTGATGCCATAGTTGATGCATGCATTTCGCAAGATCCTGATAGCAGAGTAGCAGTAGAGTGTTTTGGTGGACATGGAAAACTGAATATTGGTGGTGAGGTGACCACAACAGCACAGGTAAATTATGAAGATATCGCAAGGCAGGTATATGGCGAGATCGGATATATGGATCCTTTGGAAATCGAAGTGAATATCTCTGAACAATCACCTGATATTGCAATGGGGGTCAATCCCGGTGGTGCAGGAGATCAGGGGATAATGTACGGGTATGCAACAGGCAATACAGTAAATTTTATGCCGGAAAGTGTAAATCTCGCCCATCAACTAACTCAATCATTACAACGTCTCAGAGATGCTGGTGATCTAGATTGGTTAGGACCTGATGGCAAGGCACAAGTCACATATATTGATCGTAAACTACATACTGTACTTGTGAGTGCTCAACACGATGCAGATATGACAATAGAAGATGTACGGGAGATCATTCGATCTGACATAATCGAACCACTTACGACTTCGTACCCCGTTCTAGATATCTTGGTAAATCCGACTGGGCGCTTTGTTCGTAGTGGTTTCGACGCTGACACAGGACTTACTGGCAGAAAAATAATGGTTGATAGTTATGGTGGTTTGATACTACATGGAGGGGGTTGTTTTTCTGGGAAGGATGCTACGAAAGTCGATAGATCTGGAGCATATATGGCTAGATTCGTAGCTAAAAATATCGTAGCTAACCAATTTGCAAGTGAATGTTTGGTTTCTGTTGCCTATTCCATAGGCATTTCAGAACCTCTCATGGTCAGTATAATCAATGAAAAAGGCGAACAACTAGCTGAGAAGTTTGCAGTTGCATTTGATTTTAGACCTCAAGCTATCATCGAGAGGTTACAGTTGAAACGACCCATATATCGAAAGACTGCAACATACGGACACTTCGGAAAAGAGGGTGATAGTTGGGAGGAGATCATCTCGCTATGAGGGTGATTACAGCAAAGAAAAGGGGGTGTTAGCCCCCTTTCTTACTACTATTCCTTACTTATACCCTTTACAGATCCATACCATAACCTTCCATCTCCCCTTTCATCATACCTGCACCACGCATACCACCATGCATCATCGGACCTTCTTCTCTGACTTTGGTGAAGAAATCCTCAACAACCTCGGTAACATTAGTTCGTTGCAATTCTGCTTGGTCGGCAGTTAATTTCCCAGACTGCTCCAACTCATTAATTCTTTCTATGGAGTTTTCAACAACACAACTTTTGACTGCTGATATGTCTGATACTCCGAGTTGTTCCAATGCAGTTTGTAATGTCATCCCTTCAGTAGAATGGATCGTATCATGTATATCCTCTACTTTGAGATCTGTACATATGGAAACATCCTCCATCATCGCCATCCCTTTCATGAAACGGCCACCTCCAAAACCACCAACTGGTCCTAACTCCTCATGAGCTTGCTTGATTGCACTCCCTAGATCATCAGATGACACTCCAACAAGCTCCGCTACCCTGTCAACAAACTGTTGCCAAGAAGCAGGTGTTGCAGTTTCGTCAGCGGCATTGACGGTAGCTGAAGCTGATGTAAACAGAGCTACAATTGTAGCTACACCCGCGATTGCTGTAATAGCAATAAGTTTTTTCATAAATTATTAAGTAATATAAATTAGATATTCACATGATAACTGTTGTACTGTGTACAGCCTGTGAAGTACAGTTCATTTAATATAAGTTGGTATTGTGACAGTAAATATCGTCCCTTTTCCTTCAGTACTTAAGACCTCTATGGTTCCATCATGTTCCTCGATTACCTTCTTAACGATGGCAAGACCTAACCCCGATCCATCGATCTTCGGATCAGCTCCACCTCTATAAAATCTGTCAAATATATGAGGGAGAAATTTTGGAGATATTCCCAAACCGTTATCTTTGAATTTTACTATCAAGAAATTACCCTCAATATCAGCAGAAACTGTGATCTTCGGGTCTTTCGAGCTGTATTTGATCGAATTTTCTATCAGATTTCCAAAAGCTCTAGCGATATATTTCGGATCTCCGTAGATCATTGCATCCTTCGGTATCTTAGTTGTGACCTTAACATTCTCCTGAGCTATCAATGGATGAAGATCTTCAAGTATCTCCTCAAGTAGTTCATGTAATTTGATCGGTGCTCTTTTGCTGATGCTCCTTCGATCAAGATAGAAGAGATCTTCGCTCAAACGAATGAGTTTTCTATTCATTTTGGCTAAAACCTCTACAGCCTCATGATAATCACTAACTGTGGGGGTTTCTTTATTTCGAAGATTATCCAAATTTGCTCGCATGGATGCTAAAGGAGTCCGCAATTCATGTGCTGCATCTTGGATGAATTCCTCTTGAGAATTGAATGCTCTCTCTACATCATCAAGAAGATCATTGAAACTATCTCTCAAATACTCTATCTCAGTTGAGGAACGAACATCAGGCAATCTACCCTGTAATTTCCCGGATGAAAGCTTCTTGACATCTAACGCTAATTTATCGATCGGTCGTACAAGATAGGTTGCAGTTATATAACCCAGTCCCACTGAAAGTAAAGCGGTAGGGATAAGCAGAATAACGAGAGTTCGATTGTATTTCTCTGTTACCTGTTCCTCAAAGTATTCACCCATTTGTATCAGCCGATACTGATCCTTCAACTGCTGACCTCTATAAAAATCTCCCAAACCCGGATGTTTCTGTAATAATGCTTCTATCCTTGAGATAACTATCTGCTCTTCAACCTTATGATTGATAATGCTAAATAGTGATGTTGAGAATGCTATTAAAACGACTATGAGAATAGCAGAGAATACAAGTGCAAACTTACTTTTTAGTGATCTTAACATTCTTTGACCTCCTCTATCTTATAGCCGACACCTGGAATAGTCTTGATAATTGTGTAATCTTTGTCGCCTATCTTTTTTCTGAGATTCTTAATGTGGGATCTCACGGGAGGATCGACAAGATCAGCATCATCATCCCACAAAGTATCAATTATTGTAGCCTGTTCGACAACAGCAGGTGAATTGAATGCTAAAAGATAAAGTAGATCAAACTCCAATTTAGTTAGATCGATCTCATTATTTTTTAATCGAACTGTTCTTGATCTCGGATCGATCGTTATGCCTTTAAATGAATAACATTTACTCTCATCAACCTTATCCCTATCTAACACAACTCTTATTCTTGCCATAAGTTCACGCATATCAAAAGGCTTTGTGACATAATCATCGAAACCTAGTTCGAATCCCTTCAACTTATCGCTAATACCATCTCGAGCTGTCATTGCGATTATCTTGGTTTCTATCTCTGCAGTTCTAACAGACCGTGCTATCGAAAACCCATCCAAACCAGGTAGATTTATATCTAGTAATATAAGATCAGGTTTGACATTTGGTATCACACTAAGTGCTTCATCTCCCTTGTTGACGATCTCAACGTGATAATCCTTGGACAGAGCAGACCCTACAGCTTTGCCCAAATCTACAGCATCTTCAATTATCAGTATTTTCCTTTTTAACATGACTGATTATACCAACTCTCTATGAAGAGTATGTGAATTATTTGTGAATCAACAATACTCAATTAGGGCAAGTATAAAGCATGATTTAATTGGACTTAAGATCGTTTCAGGGGATATAGCCTTATATTATCAGAGCAAGATCCCTTCCCGATCCTCTTCGACCTCTGATTCATAAGGGAGATAGTAGATGTTTGTACCATAATCATCTACACCAACATTCTCTGCTTCCCCGCGTAAGATCGCCTCAAAAGGTCTGCATGCAAAACATCCATCTCCACCTTCTGGACAATCAAGTTTATTTAGTTGACGTGCTAATTTGATCTTCTTTGCAATTGTCATAACTTTTACCTCAGACTCATCAAGATCAGGAAGTTGTTTTTCCTCAGGTTCGTCATCGAGTTCGAGATACCAATAGCTTGCCATCTTTACTTTGCGCTTCTGACAGTGATGAACCAAGAGATGATAGATCGGAAGCTGTAAAGATTCACCCTCTTCTTTTTTCATGCTTGTCTTGAAATCCAAGATATTCACAGAATCTTCTTCAGGAATATACTGAAGCCAGTCTATCTTTCCACATAATATGATCTCGTCCTTCTCTGATAACCAGTAGTACGGAAGGTCCATATTGATCTTGACTGCTAACTTCTCTAAAGGCCCTGGATGTGCGATCACTCTTCGTATCATCTCTTCACCTCGTTTCTTATACTTCGTTTCCTGCTGTTCATCTTTGAATCCGCCCTTCTTGCCTGTATTTTTTTCCCATTCACTATCAAATTGTCTGAGCAGTGGAGTGCTAAAACGATCCTCAGTAGGTAAAGTTGATAAACTTTCTAGTACAGTATGCACAACACTTCCAAGTGTTAATGATGGTGAGATCAACTTGACCTTCTTATTATTAGTTGGGTCCTTATACATATTTTTAAGAAAGTATGCTCTCGGACATTGTAAAAAATCGTTTATCGAAGAGTGAGAAACCCAGAGTGCATTATATTTGTCTGCCATAATATCCATTGTGAATTAAGTCCTTGCATATTCTATCAGAGTAGCAACATTAGTTCAGCAAATATTGATATAACGCCAGATATGGCTATAGGCCTATGTTGACCAGACTTTACATTAGTGCTATATTCCACCAACAGGTAAATAACCTGTCTTACTGCCCAAGTGGTTCGTTGAGCGTTAACTTTTTTAGGTTGACCAATGCGCTCTCGGGTCGTACATTTTTACACCTCTGAAACTACACATCATCATTGTAGAGGAACATCCTTGCAAATTTATAAGTTTTATCTTTATGAAAGATCAATTTGTCATTCAAATATTATTAATTATCTAATTTAATAGAGAAAGGAGGTTAAAAATATCATCGATCAAATAGAACTGCCCGAATAACTTTACTTACCCAGCCAAATGAGTAGGATCGCATTGAGTATCACCTTGGTGGTGGCTCTTGCGGCTGTAGTTGTCGGTTCTTCTATGGCAGTTTTCAGTGACCAAGAAGTAGTAGCAGGCAATACAGTTGCAATGGGTACACTTGAGGTGACAGTGAACGACTCTGCAGGTAAGCCCTTTTCTGTAACAAATGCCTATCCTGGATGGATGCTTCCAAATTGGGAGTATATCGACATCCTAAACACAGGAACACTACCTCTTGAAGCTCATATGTCCTTCCAGAAGACAAGCGGAAGTTCACAGCTGTATAACCAACTAACAATCTTATTAAAGACTTCAGGATGGGATAGTGATTGTAGTAATGGTGATGCAGGTGAAAAGGTGATCTACAATGGTAAGATCAAGGACTTCACACCTCAGACATTAGTAAGTGACATTGCTTATTGGCACTTAGCCAATGAGGATGATGGCTCAGGACCAAACGATAACATCAGAGTTGGATGGTCGGAGAGAGTATGTCAGAAGGTTGGAGTTCATGTAGATGCAGGTAATGCAATCATGGGAACATCAGTGGAGTTCTCAGAGATCGTAGATGCAATGCAGGACAACGACTAAATGTCGTTAGCTTGGGTACCGGTGCACAGCTTCGCTGTGCACCGGGTCAAGCGACTACCCAGCCAGAGTAGCTTAAGGATTATACTATGAGAACAGATCTAATCAAAAACTTAACTCTAAAAAACCTTATCAATCCGGCTAAAGCTCTGCTTCTGTTCTTGATATTCACGATTGGAACACTGATCATCTTAAGCATGGTCGAAAATCCCTTCGGAATAAGATCTTACACTGTTCTGACAGGTTCAATGGAGCCAGCTATCCAAACAGGTAGCATCATTTTCACTTATCATAAGGATGAATATAAGATAGGAGATATCATCACCTACAAACCAACGGGGAAGATCGCGGGGCAAACAGATATGACCTTGACCCATCGGATAGTAAAGATCGATGAAACCCCAAACGGTTTGCTAATTACCACCAAAGGAGATGCAAATGCTGCAAACGATTATGACAAGGTTTCTGAAGATCAGATCATTGGCAGTTCTCTTATGACTGTGCCTTATCTTGGTTTTGTTGTTGATACAGCAAAGAAACCACTAGGGTTTGTAGCGCTTGTAGTTATACCGTCAACCATCCTGATCTATGAGGAGTTGAGAAAGATCCGCGAATCCTTGAAAAGCTCAAAAGGGTTAGGAGAAACAGCGACAAATAACCATAAGATCCTGAATTAGGATCTAGTAGATCTGGGTGGGAAAAAGGAAAGGTTATTTGAGATCAGGACAGCTCATTGGGGATCTTCATGACCTAATGCCTGTATCAGTTCGTCACACCATTCGGAAACTGAACTGTCTAACTGATCATCAGGATCACCATCAAGTTTGAGAGCATCTATGAGCTCAATAGCACCGCTATTGAGTGCACGAGACCTGATCATATCCATCGCTTTACAAAAATTTTCCTCACCGTAGATCAGATCTCCCAAACCTATAAACGCCATTTTTACTCCCGTCAGATCAAGATCTGGAATCTCTTCGTACAAACTCTCTAAGAATTGATTCATCTGTCCCATATCCCAAGTCGATGTAGCTACAATATAAATATCTTTTGTATTGAACAATTCCCCATCAATCTCCTCTGCTCTGTGTAGCATGGTTTCTAAACCCAATCCTGCCTGTAATAGATACTCCGCAACATAGCTTGCCACCCTTTCTGTATTACCCGTAACAGACGCATAGATTATATTGACCATCTCTTAAACACTAATCTTATTATGTTTCATTATCGGGAGCTTGAACTCTCTTAAGACCATTGCAACCCTATCGATATCCTCTTGGGTAGCAGGTTCTGTACTATCCAGTTTATAACTACCAAATAATTCTATCCATTTATAACGCCCCAATGTCACATAAGGCAAGAGTTCTATGGATTCGAAATTTCTTATCCTACCCACAAACCTCCCAAGTGCTTTGATATCTTCCTCTCCATCTGTCAATCCGGGTACCACAACGTACCTTATCCTGATAGACTCTTTTCTTCCCATCTCTGTAAGTTTTTCGTCCAGCCATCTTAGATTTGTGTGTATCGACTTGTTTGGCTTACCCGAGATCTCGAGATGCTTCCCCTCGTCCATATGTTTGATACTAATCATCCAGAGATCCACCTTATCTATAAGCATTTCCAAAACATGTTCAGATGTATACAATGAGGTCTCTACAACAGTATGTACATCAAGCTTTTTCAATTCACTTAATAAGTCTTCCAAAAACACCGGTTGTGCAAGTGGATCTCCACCAGTGATCGTTACTCCTCCATGTAGTTCGGGTTCGGGGATCACCCTAGTTTCATTACGTCGTATATACCTTTGCCAGTAAGGTTTATTCCTCATGATCCTCGATACGAGTTCATCTGTATCGATATGTTCACCTCGATCAGCTAAAGTTGTATCAATACTGTGACAGAAAGAACATTGCAAAGGACATCCTTGTAATACAACAACTGTACGCAATCCCGGTCCGTCTACAGCGCCTAATGTTTGAATTGAATGTAGGACTCCTTGTTTCATTTCTTAAAAGCTTTTATGAAATGTTCTAGCGATGACCTCATCTTGCTGTTCCCTGCTTAATCTATTGAATAGTACTGCATAACCACTAACACGAATTGTCAGTTGTGGGTATTTCTCAGGATGATCCTGTGCATCTTTTAATGTCTCTCGATTGAACACATTTACGTTCAGATGATGTGCACCTTTGCCGATAAAGTATCCATCTAACAATTGTACTAAGTTACCTGTCTGCTCGTCATCACTTTTCCCTAAAGCGCCAGGGATTATACTGAATGTATTTGAGATACCATCCTGGCAGTAGTGATACGGTAATTTTGCGACACTATTCAAAGAAGCTATAGCTCCGTTCTTATCTCTACCATGCATTGGATTTGCTCCAGGTGCAAAGGGCGTACCCGAAAATCTTCCATCAGGCGTTGAACCTGTTGCTTTCCCATAAACTACATTGGAGGTAATAGTAAGTATGGATAATGTGTGTACACTCTCTCGATAAGTCTTGTATCTTCTAAGTGCTTTCATGAATTCCCTAACGATCTCAACTGCTATCATATCCACTCGATCATCATCATTTCCAAACGCCGGATAATCCCCAATGATCTCATAACCTACTGCTACACCATTTGCACCCCACTTGGGTCTAACTTTTGCATATTTGATAGCAGAAAGGGAGTCTGTCACGACTGATAATCCTGCAATCCCAAAAGCCATGTATCTTTTCACTAATGGGTCATGTAATGCCATCTCAGCTGATTCATAATGATACTTATCATGCATGTAGTGGATCACATTCATTGCTGAAACATATCGTTCTGCAAGCCAATCCATCAACTGAACAAATCGTGGCCAAACTTTATCATACTGTAGATACTCTGAATCATTCATCGATCGTAGACCTGGTATGATGATCTCTCCTCCAGTATGTTCAGGATCACCATCCAGTGGTTCTTCTTTACCTCCGTTTATAGTCAACAACAAAACTTTTGCAAGATTTGCTCTTGCACCAAAAAATTGCATCTCCTTACCGATCGTCATACCCGATACACAACACGCTATCCCGTAATCATCACCGTAATATGGCTTCATCAGGTCATCATTCTCATACTGAATAGAGCTAGAGGATATCGATTGCTTTGCACAGTAGCTCTTCCAAACCGGAGATATATCTCTACCCCACAGCACTGTTAGATTAGGTTCTGGTGCAGGACCGAGATTTGTAAGTGTATGTAAGAATCGATACGATGTCTTTGTGACCATGCTACGACCATCCAAACCTGTTCCTCCTAGAACTAAGGTCACCCAGGTAGGGTCTCCGGCAAACAGCTGGTCGTATTCTGGATGTCGTAAATGTCGGATTATACGCAATTTGATAACAAGATCATCGATCATTTCCTGTATCTGACCTTCACTGTATTTACCTGTATTGAGGTCATGTTCGAAATATATATCCAGAAACGCATCTAGTCGCCCCATTGACATAGCAGCTCCATCTTGTTGCTTAACAGCCGCTAAATAGGCGTAATAGATCCACTGCACAGCTTCTAGTGAATCTCTAGCAGGTTTGGACACGTCGTGACCATAACCTTCTGCCATCTTCTCGATATCCTTAAGTGCACTGATCTGATCCATTATCTCTTCTCGTAATCTGATCGTGTCTTGATCCATTTCTAATAGTGCTTCCTCAAGATACTGCTCCCTCTGCTGTATGAGCTTCTCTGTACCGTACAGTGCTAATCTACGGTAATCACCAATTATCCTCCCTCTACTATAGTTGTCAGGTAATCCTGTAATGATATGATGGCTACGTAAATTCCTGATCTCAGGGGAATATGCATCAAATACGCCGTCATTATGTGTTTTACGATATTCGTAATATATCTTAGAGATATTTTTGGGGATCTCATATCCAAACGCTTCTGCAGCATTCTCAACTAAACGTATCCCTCCATTTGGTTTGATCGCTCGCTTCAAAGGTGCATCTGTTTGTAACCCTACGATCACCTCGTTTGGTTTATCAATATAGCCGGGCTGATGGCTTGTGATCGTTGATGGTGTCTCCACATCCAGATCTAAGATCCCCTTTTCTCTCTCTTCTGCTATCAATTCGGTCAATTTTTTCCAGAGAGCTTTCGTCCGATCAGTTGCTGGTACAAGGAAGTTCTCACTCCCCTCATACGGAGTGTAATTCTTTTGAATAAAATCCCTTACATCAATATCTTCTTGCCATATTCCAGTATTAATATCCATTTTGATCGGGGCTTAGGTTAATTCTTCTTTAATATATCATATTCCCCACAGCAGGGGTCCCATTGCATGACTACTGATATATGCTAGAATCATCCTCATATTTGATATATCTACCATATGTACTTATCACAAAAAGCAGTTCTGTTAGCGGGTGCAAATCTCGGACTTGATTGTGAGATACTCCACCCAGACGCTATCACAGTACGAGTGGCAATTAACGGTAGGTATTACTATTTCACACACTGGATCAAGCCTTTCAATACAGTAGATACTGTTCGATTGTTGAAAGATAAGGATCTTACTTATTCATTACTGGCAAAACATATAAAGATACCGGATTGGGAACCTTTTCTTGACCCTCACGTAGATGACTTCTACCCCATATCCCCAAATTCCAACAACTATAAAAGTGTCCATGACATAGCTAAAAGGATCGAGGATGTTTTCGGATACCCCCACATCATCAAACCCAACAAGGGGAGCACAGGAAAGAACGTATCTAAGGTCACAAATATGACAGAGCTACTAGCAAGCCTCAATACAGTTTTCGAACATGGATCACAAAATTACGACTATATAGCAATCGCTCAGGAATTTGTCGATATAGCACACGAATACAGGATTCTAACATTTCGAGGGGATATCCTGATGATGTATGAAAAAGATATATCTAATGCTACTTATATTGGAAATCTCAGTCCACTTCATTGGGAAAATTCGAAAGCTGTGATGATTAATGATATTACTCTCCAAAATAAGATCCTTGAATTCATTAAACCCACTTGGCGCGAGATCGACATTCAATTTGCTGGATATGATATTGCTATTGATAAAGGTGGGGACATGAGATTGATCGAGATCAATAGTAATCCGGGTTTGAAACATCTGATAGATGATAACGGTATAGAGCCTGTGGTGAAAATGTACGAGAAGATATTTACAAAGATCCGTGACCAGATCTAACCGATCTCCTCTTGTAAAACTCCATCCTCAAGCGTGATCATCCTGTCGACATTTACATTATCAACAAAATATCGATCATGTGATATCAGTAGTATATTTCCCTTGAACTCAGAAAGTGCATCTTCGATGACCTCTTTAGTTCCGATATCCAAATGATTTGTTGGCTCATCAAGGATCAAGAATTCAAAGTCATTTTGTGCAAATATGGCAAATGACAATCGAGCTCTCTGTCCCGGACTTAAGTCCCCTAGTTTATAAGTCCGTAACTCTTTAGGGAACAGGAATTTCTCCAACACGCCAAACGACCTATCATAAGAAACTGATGTTTGATCCAAGAAATATTCTTGTACGCTTCGATCCATTGGTAAGTGTGATTGATCTTGCGAGAAGTATTCCCAACGGACATTCTCTCCCCACTCGATACTCCCTTTATATGAACTCAATGATCCTATCAAGAGCTTGATCAGTGTTGTTTTGCCTGTACCATTAGCACCAAACAACCATATTTTCTCACCACCAAGAACTTTAAGGTCTATCTGTCTCAAGATCTCACTACCTGTTTCGTAAGCAAACGAGAGACCTTGTATATCAAGCATTTTTTTACTACTGTGTACCTTTCCTGTGATGTTCAATCCTTTTAACTGGACTTTTGAGTACTTGCTTATCTCATTTCGTAGAACTTCCCTTTCCATGCGCTTTTTAGCAGCCTTGACCGCTCGTCCTCGTTTATGTCCACTTTGTATCCTTCTTGCATTCATAAGTAATCTCTCGAGCTTTTCTCTCCTCTTTTCTTGATGTATCAACTGCTTTTCGCGCATCTCAACCCACTTCTCTTTGCCTAATATATAAGCATCATAATTTCCGACAAACTCATTCAGCTGTCCCTCATCGATCTCGAATATCTTTTGTACTGAGGAATTTAAAAATGACCTATCATGCGAGATAATGATTGCATTTCCTTGATACCTATCGACAAATTGTTCGAACCACATAATGCCGTCAATATCCAGATGGTTCGTTGGTTCATCTAGCAATAGCAAAGGATACTGACCAAGTTGCATAGCATCAGAATGCTGTGCCAACAATCCTGTCATGTACAGCTTCATCTTCTGTCCCTCACTTAGGGCTGATATGTACATATAATCGTCATGATCTCCAAATCCAAGCTGTCCAAGTATTCGTTTGACCTTGTATATATCGTTGATAGGATCATCTACCAGCCTCTCTAGGAATTCCCCAATAAGTTGTTCTTCGGGAAGAGAGAATTCTTGAGGCAGATAACACACAGGTGTTGGTATCTCAATCACTCCTGCGTCAGCAACCTCTAAACCGGCCAAGATTCTCATCAGTGTAGTCTTCCCACATCCGTTTAAGCCTACTAACCCAACCTTATCCCTATCCCCGAGCATGAACGAAACATCTCGAAATAGATCCAAATTGTAACTTTTTGCTAATCCATTCACTCTTAACATAATGTGGTTATTGTATGTTTTTTCACTCTTAGATGGAAGGGTCGATCAGGGTGAATGAGAGTGTGAGTTTTGTAACTTGGCGAATCAGGGATCGGTTGGTTGGTATATTTTACGGTTGGAGGAGATAGTTGGATCGAGGGAGATTAGAGTGGAGATGCTTTTAATGTTACTCTTATACCACCTCCCCTCATGCACTATAAGTTAGCGGGATGGTGAGCGCGCTGGGAGTCGAACCCAGAACCTAGCGGTTAAGAGCCGCTTGCTCTGCCAATTGAGCTACGCGCCCGGAAATTCTATTGGATTCTATCAGAAATGTCTGATTTTGTAACCCTCCGAGGCAAGTCCACAACTGCAATCCGAACTGATCAACTTTCGATAATCTCCATCACAACCCGTTCCAATGCTGTATCCATGAGATCAGATTCATACCTCACATCTGAAACAGGATGAAGCGTGGAACCAAGCACCAATTCAGTTGCACAATTACTGCAGAACATCTGTAAATTTGCAATATTGATAAACTTTAGCTCCTTATTAGAATTACATTTAGTACATTTTCGCATATCCGGCAAATACCCCAAATACTCTAACAACCACATGCGGAACTTATTGACCGCTCTCCTACTAACATCTCCGTGTACTAGTGCTACAAGCCGAGTATATACTTCTGTTTCAGGTTCATCCTCTGGTAACATCTTGTTGATCATCAACAATACCTTCGAGATCTCCTTTACCTGCTGATGATCTAGAATAGGTGCAAATTCTAACGAAGCCTCTATTAGACTTCCGAGATTTCTGCCTTCGTAATAAGTAATTGATGAGATCGATAAGGTTTGAACAGATGGACGATTCTTACTCTCAATTTTTCTAACTCCCTTTGCGATCAGAGCAAAACGTCCTCGCTTAGAGCCAAAGACTGTGATTATTCTGTCGGCTTCAGAAAAATTGACCCCCTTGATCACCAATACATTATCCTTAACTAATGCCACGCAGGTATGCCTTCAGCTTATTTTCAAATCTATCTCTAGAAAATTGAACCGCTTGAGAGCGACATAAATTCGGATCAAAACTCATCTTCTCAAAATCCTTTATGGTATCTATAAGTGCTCTCGGTGAATACTCTCTAAAAAACACCCCAGACACACCTTCTTTGATCGTTTCTAGTACACCTCCACCGGCATACGCAATTACAGGAGCTCCGGAAGCATTGGCTTCTATTGGAATTATCCCAAAATCCTCATCTTTTACAGGGAAGATCAATGCTTTACACTTGTACAGCAATTCCCTCTTCTGCTTCTCACTCACAAACCCTAAAAAACCGACAAGATGACGTACACCTAATTCATCAACCAAAGACCTCAGTCGCTCTAGATCACTTCCACTCCCAGCTATCTTCAATCTGAAATGCCCCTCTGCAACAGCTCGGATAGCTAACTCTACACCCTTATAACTCTCTACTCGACCAAAATACAGATACCAATCCTCACGGCTTTGGGTGTTCCGATTGAATTTCATTTTGTTAATTTCCACAGGAGGATAAACGACATCAGAAGAACGATTATATACTTTTGCTACACGTTTTCTTACCTCATCTGATATTGAGATCAGATACCTGTACTGTTTCACTGAATTCAGATCCCACTTTCGCCACAAGCTCTGCAAAGGATTTTTTAAGAAATTGTCGTAGACCTTGTAGCTGAATGATGGTAAAGAGTTGATCGATCTTGTTTCCATCCATAGAAACCTAGGGGGAGTGAGTGCTATAAGAATAGAAGGGATACGTTCAGGTATTCTAACGGTTTTCTCGAATCCGTCAGAAAGCACTATTACAAGATCGTGCTTAGAAAGGTCTAATGTACTATACGCCAGAGGGTGCAAGGGAATCAGCTCTCGATCTAGTTTTTCTTTATATGGGAATTTTTGAAGTATCGAAGATCGAAGAACAAAATTTTCAAAATACTGCTCTCTGAATTCATCATCATACCAAGCAGTATAGATTGTACACTTATTAAATATCGATGCCAGAACTTTAAGTTCATATTCAGCTCCACCCCACTTTTGAAGTTGATGTACTACGATGGCTGGATCCTTAAATTTCATCAATAGATTCCTTAATGAAATCAACTAACCTCTCAAGAAACCTCTCCTCAGTATACTCCTTTGCTCTGGCAACGATCCTTTTCTGATCCATTCGATTTCTATATCCGATATTTCTTACCAACTCATTCAATTCATTCTGATCATTAAAAAAGTATCCTGTCTGACCAGAAACAACAGTCTCAGTAACTCCTCCTTCATTATATGCTAAAACGGGACAACCAGATGCCATAGCCTCAACAGGAACATATCCGAAATCTTCCACCCCACAAAAAAGAAGTGCATCAGCATTTTTATACAGATCCCTTACTACCTCATCGGGTTGCCATCCAAGCATTTCGACCCTACTGCCTGCCAACCTCTTCAATCGCTCTCTTTCTGGTCCATCACCTACTATGAGAAGTCGCCTATCCTCCTCGTTTGCTGCTCTGATCGCCATATCGACCCTTTTATAGTCATATAACCTCGAAACCACAAGATAAAATTGTTCATTAATGCTTGTAGGGATCTTTGCATTTCCGGTATCGAACCAATATTTTGATATCCCGGGATATATGACAGATGAGTCTCTATGATACACATGTTGTACCTTATTTTGAATATACTTGGAGATCGAGATCAATCTATCTACACGCTTTATTGCTGATTGATCCCAAAGTCTAAGGTAGGTCTTAACAAATGGTGAGACACTGCGATACGCTCGTGCGAGTATGGAACCGCGAAAGTTATCCTCATGATCCCATAAGGAACGTGGAGGTGTGAGGATGATCCCTATGTGGGGCTGTTTTAAACCTGTGATAACTCCCTTAGCAACACCAGCAGAGAGTGAGATCACAAGATCTACGCCATCAAGATCGAATCCTTCGATAGCTACTGGCGAAAGGATATTTAAGTGACGATAGAATCGCCGTGAAAATGGGATATCTTGAATAAAGCTCGTTTCTATAGAGTTCTGAAATTTCCAGCGATCATGCTTGTAATTCTCTCTGAAGTATACAGTTGTATAGATCTTTGCAGTAGGAAAGATCGATAAGATGGAAAACACCATTCTATCAGCACCCCCTGGCATGGCGAGGGAATCAACAACTATCGCTACTTTCAGAGGATCCGTTCTCTTAGACATACGTGGAGTTTACCACATTTATAGCTCAGGAAGCTCTTCATCATCTACAAAACCCGAAAGACCATTAAGATCTGACTCATCATCATCTTGATCTAAAAGCTCTAGAGCATCAGCCATATCAACATCTGATATATGTGCCGTACCATCAGAAGGATCATCGGGAAAGATGTCTTCTAATTTCCCACTTGCGAATGTAACAACATCTTCGTCTAATTCGTCCGTCAATGCTGCTATTCCTTCATCCTCCTCAATGATCTCTTTCACTTCTTCTACCATTTCACCAGCTACTTCGATTTCCCCTTCAAATTCCTTTCCAAGGTCATCTATGAACTCTTTTGCGGGGATCTCGGTTCTTTTTTTGCTTTTTCCTAATGTAGACAGATAGTTGATAGCCTCGTCGTCGTATTTCTCGACAACCTCAACGACTTTCAAAGATGCGGGACATACCATATATATCCGACTGTCCTCGTCCTCAGGATCTGCATTTACAGGGGCAAAGACGATCAATTGGACACTACGTTTAAGTGAATTCGGATCTGTGGTCGGAGACTTTGTTTTGGGAGTAGGCATCGTAAAAACAAAGAGAATATTATCTTTTAGCTAACTCAGAATAATATAGGCATATAACTATGTCAATAAATCCTATAATGTCGATGTTGAGCGAATTTGACACAGTGATCTTTTTAGCGTCATAGAGGCAATGAGTGTTTTCTCAACTAGAAATGTGGTCAACCTATGATATGTTTTTAGCCTAACAGAATAGCATACTATAAGTCTTTGACATATTCAGTCTCCCATGCTTCTCTATCTGCAAAGTACAGATTGAATGCCTTTTTCTCTTCCGGTGTACTAGGATCTTTTCCTATATGGCATTTCTTGTATTTTTTGCCACTTCCACAAGGACACAGATCATTTCTACCGATCTTGTCACGGGTATTTACAACCGTATGTTGCTTGGAAACGGCTCCCGGTCTATTGTCAGAACGGACCCCTGTATTTGGAGTAATTGGTAAGGATGAAATACTGTTTTGTGCAGTTTTTGGAGGTTGGGTTGGAGCTTGTGTTGGATCTTTCCCCAAGGTTGTAGCATCCTCATGTACCGTATTTACTGGTTGTGATTGTGCTGTTCTCTCAACTATCCGTACTTTCATATAACGATTTACGACAGCTTCATCTACCTGTGACAACATCTTTTCGAATAGACCAAACCCTTCATTTTTATAGGCTACTAGAGGATCTCTCTGTGCATAGCTCTGCATACCTACTCCTTCACGGAGATCTGCCATAGAATCAAGGTGCTCCATCCAGTACTGATCTATCGTCTGCAGTACTAGCAATCTAGACATCTCTGATGCGTAGGCAGGACCTATCTGATAGATGTGTATAATGAACGCAGAAACTGTTAGTTTCAGCAGTAAATTCTCCATCTCAAGCGGTTCCTTCCCGTCTAATTCTCTGAAGAATTCAATGGTATCTTTATAGCCCAAAGCCTTTATTGCAGAGTCAGAAAGTTCCTCGGAGATTAGTGCAATCATCTGATTGACGATCTTTCTTTCTTCAACATTATCTATCTTCATATCATCGGCAAGATGAGTCGCTACAAGGACTCTAACCCTATCTACAAACCTCTTTAGGATCCAACTATAGATCGGACGATCTAATGCTTCGTACTGATCCAACCCAGAAATTTCCCAACTATCAGGATCCCTTAAGCTGAATGCGTCAAGATCCTCAAGTAAAGGAACTATATCCAAATGAGCAAGTTTAGCTCTTTCGAATTTTATCTCTTGGTTATTCTGTTTCGATCTGTTCTCGACCAGCTCTAAAACCCTTCTTCGGAGAGAATATACGATCTCTCTCTGCTGATTTAGAACGTCATCATAATCTACAAGTCTTTTTCGTATATCGAAATTGTGTGATTCGACCTTCTTCTGAGCATTTTCTATAGATCGACCTAATATCCCTATAGAAATTGGCATATCATCATCCATTCCGACAGTAGACATTATTTTCTGCATCCTATCACCACCAAACAATCGCATCAGCTCATCTTCAAAAGAAACATAGAATCTAGATCTTCCAGGATCTCCTTGACGCCCAGATCTTCCTCGTAGCTGGTTATCGATCCTCCGGGATTCATGACGCTCAGATCCGATAACATACAAGCCACCAACTTCTTTTACACCCTCTCCAAGTGCAATATCTGTACCACGACCTGCCATATTGGTTGCTATCGTTACTTGACCTTTCTGTCCCGCCTTTTGAACTATCTTTGCCTCTCTTTCATGTTGCTTTGCATTCAAAACCTCATGGGTTATACCTTCTTTTTGCAACATCATCGAAAGTATCTCGGATCGTTCAACAGATGTCGTTCCTACTAGAACAGGTTGACCGACGTTGTTGGCTTCTTTGATATCCTGAACAATTGCTTTGAATTTGCCCATCTCAGTTCGATATACGACATCATTTTCGTCTTTTCGAACTACTGGTCGATTAGTAGGGATAACTACTACATCAAGTTCATATACTTTCGAGAATTCCTCTGCCTCAGTTAGAGCTGTTGCCGTCATACCAGCTAGGTGTTCATATAGTCTGAAATAGTTCTGTAGGGTGACGGTAGCCAAAGTCTTCGATTCTCTTTTCACTTCAACTCCCTCCTTAGCCTCAATAGCTTGATGTAAACCTTCCGAATATCTCCTACCCGGAAGTGCTCGTCCTGTAAATTCATCAACTATTACGATCTCACCATCACGAATGATATATTCATCGTCTTTGATATACAATTCCTTTGCTTTCAAAGCATTTTCTAAATGATAGGCATTTTGAGGTTCGTCATACACATTGCTTACTCCAAGTGCTTTCTCAACTTGATCTATACCCTCATCAGTGATCGCAACTGAGTTGGATTTTTCATCAACTGTATAATGTACTTCAGGTTGGAGAGAACGTGCGATTGTTGCAAACTGTTTATACATATCATTAGACGCTTGCGCACTTTGCGATATGATCAGTGGAGTTCTAGCTTCGTCAATCAAAATTGAGTCTGCCTCGTCCACGATCGAGTAGTGCAATACAGATTGCACCCTATCAGACAATCTCTGAGACATGTTATCCCGTAGATAGTCAAAACCAAACTCATTATTGGTGCCGTAAACCACGTCACAAGCATATGTTTCTGATTTCGAACATTCGATAAGGTTGGTGCCACTCATCATGTCGAGTTTTAATCTTCCTACATCTTTCTGTAATTTCTTTCTTTCATCTATCTCTGTTTTGATCTCCGCGCCTTTTAATGCTATCGCTTCTTCATCAGTAATAAACCGATATTGAGTCCCACTATTGATCACACCGACGCTCATCCCTAAAGCACTTAGAACATGACCATTCCATTCACCATCACGTCGAGCGAGATAATCGTTGACTGTCACAAGATGAGCCCCTCTCCCCGATAGACCATATAGATACATTGCTAATGTTGCTGCATTAGTTTTACCCTCTCCAGTAAACAGCTCAATTATTTTCTTGTCGGCTAAGAAATAACCTGCAAGAAGCTGTACGTCAAAGTGCCTGTGTTGAGCCACCCTATCTGCAGATTCTCTGACTGCCGCAAATGCTTCAGGAAGGATCTCCATAAGGGCTTTCTTTTCAGCTTCAGGATCTATATCTGCAGTTCGTGCAGTTTCAAGATCCACCCCGACCCTCTCTCTTAGTAGCGTTGTGATAGCAAGCAACTCCTCATCAGAAAGTGCTTTCATTTTGGGCTCAAGATCATTGATCTGATCGATGATCGGTTGAACCTTTTTTAATTGCTTTTCATTTGAATCAAATATCCCAGTAATAAAGTCGAACATGTTGTAATCTCTCAGTTTATTGCATGGTGATTATATCACGATGTTGAGAAATAATTTGTAGAAAATTCAGAAGAAAATCAGATAAATATCATCATCAATTGGCAGAATTGGAGTATTAACCTAACAACATCACCTAAATGAGATATTACATCGCCATTCTACTTTCCTTCATTATCATGATGCTCACTTTGGTCAAGATCACCCATGCGGTAGAGTATCACAAAATTGAAGTGGACGAAGATGCATATGCTAAAGAATATTGGCCAACCAGTGGAACTGTGAACCTTGGTTATCTATCGGTAGGTTACAACTCTTTATACCCAGAGAAACGTACTAGAACATATCTTCAATTCGATCTAAACGGATTGGACAAAGATACTCCTGTAGAAATAGATAAAGCAGAGTTGATACTTTCCTATTACCCTGCGGGCAGGCAAGACATTGGGGAAATGATCATCACATCGGTAGAAGACATCAGCTCTTGGAATTCGTTGAATTGGTACAGCCAACCATTACAGATCGGTGAGCCGATCCACCCAAAATATACTATCGTTGGGAGAGATCACCATATGGATGTCACAGCTCTTATCAGAACGATATTTGCGCAGAAGAGGATCGCTACCTTACGCCTCACATACGAAGATGAATTTAATACCAGTATTCGCTTCTACTCCTCAGAATGCTTTTCAGCGAATCTTTTCTATAAACCAAACTGTACAGATGGGATGCAACCACGTCTTTTAGTTAATACACATATGTCTTTAGAAAAACCGATCCTGCAGGATACATCTATTGAAGTTTTCGATATTTCACCTATCTCGCTTGATTGGTCGATCCCATCATATCTCAGATTATTGGAACAAAATTCAGATATCGTTGACTTGGTACAGATCTCAAAGGATCAGGAATTCACAGTATATGAAGAGTACGAGGGAGAAAATGGTCGTGTACTTTGGACACCAGAGGAAGAAGGTTCGTTCTATTGGAGAATAAAACGAGGTGAGAACGAAGATCCAGAAAATCATATCTACTCTTCGATAGGTAATATTACTGTCCTTGAGCTATTGAATGTCAAGCCAGAGATAGTACGGAATGATGACACGTTCACTCTTTTCACCGATCTCCCACCTGTGAACTCATCATTAATGACTCAGTGGTACGTCGGTGGACGAATTATCGAAAATGATCAGATAACCATAGGAGATATCTGTATAGGTCGTACAGAGGAGAATCTTTCTGCAAAGATATTTGCTGGAGAAATCCACTCATCTGAAAGCGATAGTCTGTTGATTCACTGTGATCAAGAGGATGAGTTGATAGATGAGGATGACCCAACTCTGGTCGATCCACATCTTGATGACCCAACTCTGGTCGACCCGCCACAGATCGATCCACCTCTGGATGACAATTCCTCAGATGAGGGATCAATCGAGAAACCAGATCACGATAAAGACAGAGGGTCGAAAGAAAAACCAGAGAATTCCGATAAAGATACTACTACGGATAGTTCATCGAATGATCCGAAAGATCAACTAGGTCAAGACTCTCAAAGATCTAATGAACGTATAAATAGCCCCGATAAAACAGCTAATGACTTGAAGAATTCTAATAACCCAACGCCTCCAAATACCGAAGTTACAACCACTGATCCGGAAAAGCAGAAGCAGTTAACAGAACCCATCTCTAACGATAGTTCTCAAGAATATGTCGATGAGAGAAGTGGAGAAGAGATACTAGGGACTAATATCGAAAAAAACAGCGATAAGAACAAAGAAGGACGCAAAATCGAGAAAGCTGATATCAAATGTCATGAAGAGGATTGTAAGGGATGGAAGTTGCAAACCTTAGAGAATATCCCAGCAGGAAAAGATCTTTATTGGATCAGGATACTCCTTGTACATGAAGATCTTGGAGATAATTGTTCTTCTGAAGATCGGGATTGCAAGAAGAAGTATGAAATATGCGGTGGTGTCGAGAAAGTATCTACACATTCGATTTTGCATGTTGGTCGTTTAGCTCTTTCGCCATATCAGAAGCAGACTACCACAGATCTGACAGAATTCCTTTTCGCTACAAAAACTGATCTTGTAGGACAGAAGGCGACATTAAGGGTTTCACAAAGCTTGTGGAAAAGTAGCAGATTCTGTTCAACGGAACATGTTGAATTATCATTTCAGATAGAGAAGATCCCCCAAGCTAAAAGGATCCCAGATCCATCAGACAAAAGACCATACAGTTTTCCATTCCCATATACGATAGGTGTGACACAATGGCATGGAAATACTGTATTTTCTAAGCCTCATACAGGGATCGATTTTGGTGCAACACTTGAACCGATCTTCGCTTTGAGTCAGGGGGTAGTAGCATCTGCTGGTTATGATAGATATTATGGGGAATGTCAAAGTGGGGGCTATTATCTGAATATTAAGCACCCAGATGGGAAACATTCAGTTTACATGCATTTAGATGGTAACTCTTTCTCGAAATATAAATGGAAAGTCGGAGATCCTGTCAGAAAGGCTCAAACGTTAGGTTTGTCTGGAAATAGCGGATCATACAACTGCCAACCTCTCGGATACCATTTACATCTTGAGACTAGAGATGGAAGTGCACAATCAACACATACAGACCCTGTCAGATCGATAAGATACGATTGGGATGATGTTCTGACGATAAATGCAGAACGTTTCCCTGGCAGACTATCTGGAGATAACCCTCACCCTTGGAAATGAAGAATAAACATACTTTTACTATAATCTTGAGCTGTTTCTTGATATGCATTTTGAGCTTGATATGGTACTTCCAATTTCGAAAAGGTTCTAAGATCCAATATATCGGACAGTTACCGAAAGTTCACAGTGCGTTCATCTTTGAGAATTCGGTCTATATCAATTCTGATCTTGTATATAAATGGTCTGATGGTAACTTGAGTGTCGAATCAGATGGTTCAGATCTGACCTATGGAGTGTATGAAAATAAACTGGTGCTTTGTACTTGGAGAAACCACAAGATCCTCAACAGAAATGAGATCGCAACTGATGTCGTTATCCGTGACAGAGAGGGAGTTATGTATAAAGAATTTGGTTTGAATCAGACTGTCGCGATAACATACTGTACAGAAAATGGGCTCATCCTGAAAGATAGTTATGAAAATTCTCCAGAACGCGTATACCGCTTACAATTCAATGATAAATTTGAGGATACTTTAGGTGTGAGATCTGTAAGCCGCGCGGTGTATCAGGTTGTTGCTAAAGAGATTGCTGATCTTGTCAGAATACCAATACCGGTAGATACATTGGAGATCTTTGAGATAGCCGATGAGGGGTATGTTATTCAGGAGGTGACGGGGGAGGTTTGGCTCTATCCCGCTAACCTATAAGCATAGACAACCAGATAATCGAGATCAGCACACCCATACCAAATTTCAACAGAATTGATAAAAGAAAACCTAGGAAAGTGCCAAAACCTGCTTTCATTGCACTTTTTGTATCCTTTTTTGCAAATATCACCTCAAATATGGATGCCCCGATAAATGGTCCAAGTATCAAACCAAATATATTACCAACGAAGAGTCCTATCATAGCACCGATGACAGCTCCCACCATTGACCATCTGCTACCACCAGTATATTTTGCACCTAGTATGACCAAGAGGTTATCTGCCAAAGATGAGATCAGTGCTAGTATAGTAAAAAGAATCAGTATACCCGGTCCTATCTGTTCAAAGCCAGTATAGATCGCAGAGATCAGGATTCCGATCAGAACCAACCAAACCCCGGGTAAACCTACTAGAGTGATAAGTAAACCCGCAATGACCAAAGTACCTATCAATAACCAGATCAGTACTGTAAAAAGTGTGATAAGTGCTGTTTCTATCATTTTGAGTACACTTTCTTTCCTACTTGATCTAAAACTTTCAGAGTTTCTACCGCTGTATTCTCCCAAGTAAATTGCTGTGCTCGTTTTCTTGCCGCATTAACCTTATCTGCCACGAGCTTCTTTTCAGTATGTGCGATGAAAAGTGCTTTGGCAGCATCGTCCGGGTCTGTTCCATCAACTAAGAATCCTGTATCACCTACGACCTCAGGATAGCTAGTTCCATTGTGAGCAATGACAGGAACACCAGCACTCATTGCCTCTGCTACAGCGATCCCAAATCCCTCAAAAAGTGAAAGGTGTATAAAAGCTATTGCATTATGTAATATTGAGTACTTATGCTGATCAGAGTAAAAACCTGTAAACTTCACCTTACTATTCAATCCCAATTCTGTCACCAACTCGCGTAATCGTAACGACTCTGGCATGTTCAAGTGTGTAAAGATCTTTCCGGCAATTATCAGATATGGTGCATTTTCAACAGATATCGAACGTTCATCATTTAATATATGCAGATATTGGGCGTATGCTCTGATCACGTTTTCAGAATTCTTATTCATCTGGATACCTCCACCCATATAAAGGATATACCCCTTTTCAGACCAATCCTTTGGAAAAGCTTTGTCAAAGTCCGGTGCTTCAACCTCATCAATATCAAGCCCTAACATGATGGCATGAACATCGCTCTCATCGTAGTTAGGATAATATGACATGTAATCTAAGGCTGTGTTTTCTGAGCATGCAATGATCGCTTTAGCCCTTTGCGTTCGGTCCATGTGATACCAGAACTCCGATTTGCGAATTGTGTTAAATATTCCTCCCCTATTTGAATAGTAATTGAATTCTGGCATTGCAAAATCTAATACTGCTACAACAGTCGGTACGATATCTACAGGGAATCCAGAGAGAAAATGAGGAGAGAAGAACAGAGGAGAATCAATATCCTTGATGATCTTTCTAACTGCCGGAGCGAGATGTAACCAGTAGTTAAACAACCCATCAATAACTCCAGGTCGCCTCCCTATCCTTTGGACATCTATCTTATCAGCTTTCACTCCGCTCAGATCAAGACTACTATCACCATCATATAGTAGGATAGTTATTTGAGGAGCATTAGGAGCAAGGATCAAACTGCGAGTGATGTTCTTGGTATACTGTCCTATTCCAGAAAATTCTTTTGTCTGTGTGGCAGTAGCATCAATGATTAGGTGCATAGGGTATTTTACCATGCTGAGAGGGAATTACTATCTCTTTTAGATATGATCTCTCACCCCTGTATTACTGCACTATCCCAGCATACTCATTGAATGAGCCTTGATAGCTCACTCTTTGGGTCGTATACACATTTACATTTGAAGTAATCACCACAGGACCATCTTTAATATTCGGATAAGCCGGAGTGATACGTCCTCCAGGAGGGATAGAATAACTTTGATTTACTACATTGCCGATCTTGATATTTACAGTTGCGGTAGTTGTAGTTGAAGGGTTTCCGATCAAGATCCATGCTAAACGATCGGGTCTGCTTGTATCATACCAAGTGAAATAAAATTGTTTTGATAATGTATTTGACGCGATACCTGGGTATTCATTGAACGAACCCTCGTAACTTACCCTTTGGGTTGTATACACATTGATATCACTTGTCACCACAACTGGACCATTTTGGATACCATTCCATTCTGGTGTAACTTTACCTCCTGGAGGTATTGAGAAGTTCTGATTTACACTATTTCCGATCTTAACATTTACATATGCAGATTGAGATGACGAAGGATTTCCTATCAGAATCCAAGCCAGACGGTTCGACCTGATCGTGTCATACCATGTGAAGTAGTACTTGTTCGTAAGTGAACTGGAGGGGATCCCTGCATACTCATTAAATGAATTTTCATAATTTACTCTTTGAGTTGTGTACACATTGATATTAGAAGTGACAACAACAGGGCCGTTTTTTATCCCTGTGAAGCTTGGTGTGATCCTTCCCCCTGCAGGAATTGTGTAGTTCTGATTTATCTGATTGCCTATCTTCACATTTACTGAAGCGGTTTGTGTCGTCGATGGATTCCCGATCAGGATCCAAGCTTGGCGATTGGACCTACTCGTATCATACCAAGTAAAGTAATATTTATTTGTAAGTGATGCTGAGTCAATAGCTGCAAATTCATTAAAACTACCACTAAAGGATACTCTCTGGCTTGCATAGAAATCCTTACTTGATGAAATCTCTACTGGTCCAGTTTGAATGCCTGTCCAGCTCGGTGTCACTTTTCCTCCAGCAGGTACTGTATAGTTTGAATTCACCACACTACCGATCTTTATATTTGCAGTTAACGAAGATGTAGTTGATGGATTACCAATAAGTATCCAAGCTAATCGATCACTATATTTCGTATCATACCATGTGAAGTATTTCGTATATGTCGTTTCTACAGGTGGTGGAGGTGGTTCAACCGGTGGATCTTCTACATTCTGTTCTCTACCTAAAGCAGCCTCGATATCAAGTAATCCATATCCAAATTGGATATCAAAACCTGCATCGCCAAGATCAATCGCGGAATTTCGTAAAGCTGCCGAGATCTCGTCTACACTAGCAGTTGGTGTATCTGACCATAAAAGTGCAGCAGCAGCAGCAACCTGAGGAGCAGCAAAACTTGTTCCGTAACCAGTACCAGGAGATGAAGTTGAAGAGAAACTCTGGAATAGATTTGGGTTTGTTTCGTCAGAACAGGTATTGGGGGTGGTACCGCTACAGGTATACCTAATAGATGAAGCTCCAGCGCCGGTTGTATCTCCAGCGGGAGCGACAATGTCGATCACGCTACCATAATTTGAGTATTCGGCACGATTATTTAAGTTGTCAGTAGCTCCAACAACAAAAGCATCTGGTGCATTTGCAGGAAAATATAGGGATGCGTCATCATTCTCGTTCCCTGCAGCGACAATTGTAAGTACACCTGCATTTTTAGCATTTGTTATTGCTGTTTCCACGCCGAAATCTTGACCCTGTCCTCCTAAACTCATATTCAGGATCTTTGCTCCATTAGATACAGCATAATTGATAGCATCAATTATAGTTGTAGTAAGAGCGATAACCCGACTATCGTACAAAGGATATGAGCAGGTGGGATCAGGAAGTCCACTCGGTGTCTCACATAGGGAGGTATCATTCTGGGAAAATACTTTTATTGGCATGATCGATACATTGTGAGCTATACCTACCACACGATTTGGAGAAGCGTCTGATGTATCTGCAGCGATTATCCCTGTCACAAAAGTTCCGTGTCCGTGATCATCGTTTGCATGGTCTATCTTTGTTATCTCTGTTGCATTACATGGTGTAGCACCTACAACTTGTCTAAGGGTATTACATACATAATCTTGCCATGAGTCATATGGCGATACAAAATTCACATTCGACAACTCAGGATTTGCACGATAAACTCTATCGTAACCTTCATTGAATATCGAATTTGGAGTAGAGGTTGCTGGGATCTCCTGTGGATAGATCGGGTCAGAACCTACATATTCGATACTGTAAGATCCACCAGCATCATAATCAAAATCTTCATACGCAACACCAGTATCAATAACTGCAACTATCACAGAAGGATCACCGCCACAGCTATTATCTGATATACACCCCCCGAGATCGCTCCAAACTTCCGGCAACATAACTTTCTGAAAGTTCCAATGAACAGTGGGGTCGTAGTCGGATGGAACTGCTCTAGTAGGATCGGTATTGTTCCATGATCGGAGTCTGTATATATAATTTGGTTGGATCACACTTTTACCTTCGATCGTATTGATCTCTTGAATTACTTGATTCGCAATGCTCTGATCAACTAACGCGGTATCAATCTTCGAATCATTGTTTGAATCAAAAACTTCAGCACCTGCTTTCTCAAGAACATTGCCTAAAACTGCCGATTCACCTGTCACGATAAGTTGTACCTCTCCATTGATCTTCAAAACCTCTTTGCCATTTATCGGATCGTCAATGATCTCGTCAAAATCTCCCCTCAGTGCATTTAACTGTGTTTCGACATCATTTGTGAGATCGTTAAATGAACTTGAATCCATGACATTATGGAATTCGATACGGTCATTGGACAAACTATTAACATCTGCCAAAACTTTAAGTGTACCGATCAAGACATCTCCGATCAATTCAGCATAGTTATCTGATACTTCTACAACGATAGAGATCCTATCACCCGTACCGACATTTTGTAGTCCTGTGACGCCATTTCCTCCAGTCCTTCCCTCATAGAGGACTGCATCTTCTGTCAATATATAATTGTATGCAATATCCCCCCATGTTTCGTCGATAGCACAGGCAACAGGTGCATAACCTTCTGTATATCTACATTTGTTTGATTGCATATCATATAGCGTCCGAACTCGATCGACCGAACGAGCTTCTCCGATCCGTGGCATTGGGAAAATATCTATACCCTTGATATCCTGGATCTCCGCCGGTTCACTCACCTCACCGCCTATCCAAACATCCCTTGCGATCACTTGGACACCGTTCTCAGTTAGAAACTTAGTGTCTGAATACCCCTTATTGTCAGATGCCCCTAAGACCAATCCCTGATCCATACCCTCCAATGACATTGCTAGTAAGCCACTTTTCATAAAGTTGATCTCTGGCATAGGGGTGCCTTCTGGTCTGTAAAGAGTGATCTTGTCGATATCTGGTCCTATCAAGATGTTCTCCGAACTCTTATTGACAGGACTATCACCGATCACAGAGGGCTGAACCCCAAACTTGCTTATAACTTCGATATCGCCTTGTGACATCGAGATCATCATGCTACTCAGTTGATCACCCACAAGATACATTGCATTTGCGCCATCTTCAGGGATGAAAGTGAAAGTATCATAGTCTAACGATGGTTCGATGGATCGTTCGGTAGTCACCCCAAAGAAAAGTTCTGGGTCATCCTCCACCAAGTAAGTTGTGATGAAGAAAGCTATGGGTACAGCAACCCATACTAATAATGTTGTTGTATATTTTCGTAAGTCAGATAGCATTTATAAATAATAACCGATTGCGACGAGAAAACAAAGTGATCCAAACTTATAACTTCACATGAGAAGCAAATTCAATTATAAAGTATAGGAATTTCTAGTATGAAAATGTCTTTTAAATATTCGATGTAAATAATTTGTGGATCTTAAAAATTATGTGTGGAATATTTGGTTATATCGGAAAGGGACCTGCTGCAAATAACATTCGTGAAGGCCTTAAGAGATTAGAATATCGTGGATATGACTCATGGGGTATAGCTGTATTAGAGGATGGGAACATTCAAGTCCAGAAGCAGGTAGGTACGATCTCTAAGGTAGATAGCGAAAAGCTGTCTTCAAAAGCTGTTATCGGTGTAGGGCATACACGATGGGCAACTCATGGAGGAGTCACAGAGATCAATGCACATCCTCATATCTCAACTGACGGAAGCTTTACGCTTGCCCAAAATGGGATAGTTGAAAATTACCAAGAGTTAAAAAAAGACCTTATAAATAAAGGGTACGAATTCAGATCCCAAACAGATACTGAGGTCATCGTCAGATTGGTAGAGGAGAAATTACGCACCGAAAAAGATCTTGTGACAGCAACTCGTTTGGCTTTTAATCTACTCGAGGGCAGGAACACAATTATCTTGCTGGATCGAAACGAGAACAGGATAATCGCCATCCGAAATGGCTCACCACTTGTCATTGGTATTCATGGCAATGAATATTATCTTGCATCTGACACGCTGTCTTTTGCGGATAAGACCAACAACATAGTTCAGATGAAAAATCTTGAGATGGTTGTTGCTCATCCAACAGGAATCAAGAAATTTGATGCGGTAACAGGAAAAGAGGTCGAGGTGATCATAGAGGAAGTGGACATTGAGGACAGTAAGATCGACAAAGAAGGTTTTCAACATTTCATGTTAAAGGAAATTGTAGAACAGCAAGATTCCATCATCAATGCGGTACAATATACAGATGAAGAATTGCAACCTCTACTAGATGCTATCAGACAGGCAGAGACTGTCTATACTATCGGTGCAGGTACGGCTTCTTTCAGTGCAGGACAGATCGCTTGGGCACTCCGCAATATCGCTGAGATCAAGGCTATTGATCTGAAGTCTTATGAGATATCGGGTTACCGAAATCTCTTTTCTGAGAAAGATATTGTTATCGTTGTAAGTCAAAGTG
This sequence comes from Candidatus Nomurabacteria bacterium, assembly GCA_020632395.1. Classification (NCBI taxonomy): domain Bacteria; phylum Candidatus Nomuraibacteriota; species Candidatus Nomurabacteria bacterium. The sequence goes on from JACKFQ010000002.1 coordinate 39,658, forward strand.
GAGAAACAGCAGACACTATAGAAGCTGTTGAGATCGCCAAAGAACATGGAGTAAAGATTGTTAGTATAGTAAATATGCTTGGCTCTACGATCAGCAGGATATCCGATCTAGCCTATTACTCCCGATCTGGTCCCGAGATATGTGTAGCCTCCACAAAAGCCTTCACCGCACAGGTAGCTTGGGGCACACTCGTAGCATCAGCATTAGTTGGAAGATCTGGAGAGTATAAGAAAGAGATACGACAACTAAGTAGCAACCTCAAAGATCAATTCACCGAAGATACTTTTGATCAATACCGAGATCTAGCCAAAAAGCTAAAGAAAAAAGAGCATTTCTTTGTACTAGGTCGTGATTCTAACTATTATATTGCACTTGAAGGAGCATTGAAGATAAAGGAGATCACTTACAAACACTTTGAAGGTTTTGCTGCAGGTGAATTGAAACACGGAGTGATCGCTCTGATCGACAAAGATACTCCTGTATTTATCATCACACCTACTGGAGAACAGAAAGCGGATCTACTTTCTGCGGCAGCTGAGGTAAAAGCTCGTGGGGCTAATGTAATCGGTATCGGTGTTGAATCAAACGAATTATTTGATGTACATCTCAAAACCAATAACATCGGGTCGACCGATCCCATATCAAATGTTATACCATTTCAGTTGATCGCATATTTCCTTGGAGTTGAATTAGGTACTGATCCCGATAGACCACGAAATCTAGCAAAAAGTGTGACGGTAAAGTAGTTAATGCCAGTTTAACAACCAACAACAGGAAACGAACAAGAAATCTTCCGGATTCGTCCGATAGAGTTGATATGATGTCATAATCATCTTGAGTGATGTATTAGAGCTATAAAGATCAAACTGATCCTATATTGCACGAAACATTTACAAGATAGGGACATTTTCTATTCTCAGACTTTATCTCTGCGATAACCTAGATATTGTACGATACATATCAAAACTATCACTAATGCACTTCCCCAGCACCAAATACAAATATCTCCGATCACAAAGAATTCTAAATATCTCAGATATAATGTATATGCCACACCAAAGACCAGAACAGAGAACATCAGTTTATCAAGCAATCTGTCAGATATATTCATCCTGAGATAGGCAAGGAGGATGATCAACCCATAAAATGCGAATCCATATGCAGAAACCGGAACCCCGAACATTTTTCCATATTCACCGGAAATTACTGATTCACATCCTGTAAAACATACAACGCCTGTTGCTGTGACTGTGGCATTCCAGAGATAGAGACTGATGAATGCACCAACAGGCGCCAAGAGCAGTGTAGCTGAATCAGCCTGATATTTGTTTATAGATAGGCTTTTCATAATATTTATTGGGCTAAATATTCTTCTATGATCTTTTGGAATTCAGAAAATGGATATGCCCCTGCTATCAATTTCCCAGATACAGTTCCATCATCACTCAATCGACCGATTATAAAACCGGGTGTTCCATTCACACCAGATGCTAGACCATCTGCTTCATCTGCATCGATCTCATCAAAATATCTCTCTGAATCGAAACAGGATGCAAATTCATCCACATTTAGATCCAGATCACCTGCCCACTTCACATAGCTTTCTTTTGATGCTGATGAAACGGCGTTCGTAAATAGGATATCATGATATTCGAAATACACCTCATCACCACCCTGTTCTCTTGCACAATTCGCAGCTAACGCAGCCGGTTTAGCTTGAGGATGAAACCCTAATGGATAATCCCTAAAAACATAGATCACTTCACCTGTATCAATATACTGATCTACGATCTGATAGTAGGTATCGGAAAAGTGACGTTGACAGTATGGACATTCAAAATCTGAGAATTCAATTATCGCAACCTTCGCAGAATCAACATCACCATTTATTGGATCGTCATCGATAGATCCGACTGTATCAGTAAACTGTACCTGCTCGGTAGGTTCTGGTACATCTGCTACACCTTGTACAGAGGGCTGTGTAGGTGAAGCGACATCACCGTTAGATCTGTATGAAAGAAAGAGTGTCCCACCGATCAGAGTACCTGCAACCAAGATGGCCATAGGGGTAAGAAGTTTATTAAGATCAATAGTAAACAAGATCTCATCCTTTGGATCAACTTTTGTTGGAGGCATGCAAATCTAGTGAAAAATAAACTTGAACAGTAATGAAATATTACCATGTATAGACAACCCATGCTACAATCACCCTGCGATGAAACCTCAACTAGATCTACCTACAGTAGCGATAATTCTTACAGTACTAAGCTTCTTGCTTACTGTCTTTTCGATCACCAGAAATCGCATTCTCTGGTCTATGGGATTGCGAAATGCATTCAAAAGAAAATCTACAACCCTCCTACTGATAATCGGATCTCTTGTCGGTACAGCACTTATCACCGGATCACAGGTGATAAACGACTCCTTCCAATATACTTCTCGCTCAGCATTAGAAGACTCTCTCGGAGAAGTGGATGCAACGGTCAGATCACAAATTCCTACTGGCTTCAATCGTGCTGAGTTGAATCGATTAGAAAAAGAATTACGTAAATTAGATTCTGTGGATGATGTAGCCGATCTGAATGTTTACGAAGTATCTCTACAGAAAGTAGTCAACGGAGAGAAACTTAGCCTAAAAAGCAATGTCAAACTCTCAGCAGCTAATTGGGAGATATTGAACAATTTTGGTGATGATCCATCTCTTAATGAGGCGATCAGAGAACCAGAGAGTGGCAAAGCCTATATCACCCAAGATCTTGCGCGATCATTAGATATCAAGAAAGGCGATCTGCTGTCTGTATATGTTACAGGTAGTGAACTACAGGTCGAGGTTCAGGAATTGATCAAAGGGTCAGGGGTCACAGGTCCTTCACAGGCTGGTCATCTGATCGTTAATAAGCACGATATTCAGATGTTACTAAACCTTCTACCTGATTCGGCAAATACATTATATGTATCCCATGTAGGAGGAATACTACCTGACGACTCTTATGATCCTGACCAATTCACAAGTGAGATCGAAGATGCCGTAGTTGATGCAAACCTACGCGAAGGTAGTTACGAGGTCATTGAGCAGAAAGATACTTTACAGCAGAGAGTCACAGGCAATGGTACAGACGTGATATTTACTGCAATGAGTATTTTTGGAGCATTTGCTGGTGCATTGTTGATAGTAAACATTTTCCTTATGCTTGCAGAAGAAAGAAAATCTGAGATGGGGATATTGCGAGCTATTGGACTTAGCCGTGCAGATCTGATCAAAGCATTTTTATATGAAGGGATGATCTATGCTTCTTTATCATCATTGGCAGGGATGGTTGTAGGTATTGGGATCGGTTACCTGATCGTGATGATCATCTCACAGATCTTAGGACAATTCCTTTCGATTTTTGGCGTAAATGCACAGATCTTATTTGACGTGACAACTAACAGTCTTCTTGTATCTTTCTCTGCGGGTTTCTTGTTCACTTTCATCACGACACTAATGGCTAGTTACTTTATAAGTAATGTAAATATCGTTTCAGCGATCCGTGACATCCCTGAAGAGAAGTTAGAGACGAAATTTAAATCACTGATCAGATGGTCTTATCGGATGATTTTAGTAATTATTGGTGTAACGATGTATTCCTATGCCGGGAAACTCCAAGAAAATGCATCCGAAGGTATGAATATTGAAGGTTCACTTCAATACATGGGAATAATCCTCACGATCATCGGTGCGATGTTGCTCATTACAAGGATGATCCAACAAATATCTCATTCACGAACAGAACGACTACTAAACCGACTGATCGTCAGTATCAGCAGTCTATCTATCACGATCTATTCACTGTATGTAACATCAAACGATACATACGTAGAGAGCTTACAGGAAAATCCCGTGTTCTTCTTCTTTGTGGGACTAGGTATCGTTATCGGAAGTGTTGTATTTGTTTCGTACAACCTCGGGATACTCACATTCTTCATACAATTCATATTTCGACCTATGCGAAGGTTCATTGCCACCGTCACAGTCGCTGTAAAATACCCTGCATTTAGACCGACTAGGACGGGGATCACCTTAACTATCTATGCTGTGATACTGTTTCTCATTACATTCATCAGTATCCAACGAAGCTCACTCGACCTAGCACTTGAGCGAGGTAAGGACTCTGTACTTGGTTCATACGATGGGATCGTACTTATAACAACTCCTGAAAATATTGGTTCCGTGGAAACAGTATTAAAAAACGATCCAAACACCGTCCTTGTGATCACTGGAAAAACTGTAAAGGCTGTCTTTCCTGATGAGCAGGTACAGTCCTTGTCCATGGAGATGGGGCCTCCAATACTAGGAGATGAGATAACTTCATATGTTGAGAATTTATATCTAGCATCAGACGAATATCTTGGATCGACACAGTTCAAATTCGGCGAAACCTATCAGAACATCACAGATGACCAAGTTTGGGAGAAAATGAAGAATGAACCTGATGATTGGGTAATTCTTAGTGGGAAATACGGTATCGATCTACCTTTCTTCCCTAAATGGCAGGTTGGTGACAAGATCTCTTTTGTAATACCCCCTTCAGAACAGAAGATCACACGCACGGTCTTAGCAAAGGTTGATTCTGAATTCGGAAGTAGACTTCCATACGGTGACATTGTCTTATCTGCAAAAGGATTCCCTATCAGTACAGAGGAACTGGGTGGCTCATCAGATACGATACTATTCAGCTTGATCGAAAATGTTGACCCAGCATCATATGCATCAATAAAGGATGAGATCGCAAAAGAAGGGGAGTTCAATCTCGTCATTGCCGAAGAAGTCATCACGACATTTCAAGCATTTATCAAACAGTTCATCTATCTTATGCAAGGATTTCTTAGCTTTGCATTATTAGTAGGTTTAGCTGGGCTTAGTATTATCATGCTCAGGTCTGTAAATGAACGTCGTCAGCAGATCGGTATGCTTCGAAGTTTAGGCTTTAGCAGGGGTATGATCCTAAATGCTTTTCTGATCGAGTCAAGTTTGATCGGATTGGCTGGTATAACAATAGGTTCTGTCACAGGACTCATTGGTGGCAACACACTTATTACAACGGTTACAGGGGATTTTGAAGGCTTTGAGGTAAATCTTCCATATATGGAAACATTCTTGATCGGTTTAGTTATCTATATAGGGACAGTTATTTTTACAGCATGGCCTGCGATCAAGGCTGCCAGATTGCATCCTGTAGAAGCAACTAATTACCCAGAATGATCATATAAACTTTATTTAGGAAATTATGAAAAAACAGAAAAAGACCAGAAATAATAGTACAAAAAAGAAGCGAATATTCACCCTGAGAACTACCGATCTCTGGAAGATATACAATGAAGGCGACGATAATGAAGTAAACGCACTGCGTGGTGTATCTATAGAGATAGAAAAAGGCGAGGTAGTAGCAATAATGGGTGAATCCGGTTCTGGAAAGACTACCCTACTCAACTGCGCTTCGGGTATAGATATTCCCACAAGAGGTGATGTATTTATCGCAGGTAAGAACATAGCAAATATGAAAGACAGTGTGCGGACTAAATATCGTGCTGAAAAGATGGGTTTTGTTTTTCAAACCTTTAATCTCATACCGGTTCTTTCATCCTTGGAGAATGTCGAATTGCCACTACTGATCACCAGACGAGAACCGAAAAGCTCCCGAATAAGGGCAAAGGAATTACTTGATCTAGTCGGATTGGGTGATAGATTGGATCATAAACCCTCTGAGCTTTCTGGTGGGCAACGTCAAAGAGTGACGATCGCTCGTGCCTTGGTCAACGAACCAGAGGTTATATGGGCTGATGAACCTACGGGAAATCTTGATACTAAAACCGCTGATCAGATCATGGAACTCCTGATGGAGATCAATCGAAAGATGGGAACTACTATCGTCATGGTGACACATTCAAATCAGATAGCGAAGTTTGCACAAAGAAAGATACTGATGGATAGTGGTGCTATTGTATCTAGGTAAATGACTCGAAACTGAAGAAGTATATGTATGCCTGTTGCACTATATTCGGTACCGTATCTGCACGATCAAAGCTCTAAGCTTTGTAGTCTGTAAAACTGATGAACAAAGTTGGGGTATTATTATCACATTGGCTGAAATCGAACAGGGATCTCTAGCAAAATATTCCCCTCATCATATATTCTCCAGTTCCCAAAACTGCTTTCTAACCCCGCAATACTACCGATGACTATTGCGGTATCTATCTTTCCATCCTCGACAGGCAGAACGTACTCACCTATCTCATTGCCTATCTCACCTGTGAGTACCAATCTCAAAGGTCCCTCATATTCCGTAGTCCCACGAAAGATGACTGTTGTGTCATTGCTGATCTGATCGCGGATAGGACCGATCATTGAGATCTTGGGGGCACTTGAGATGGCGAATCTTATAGGTATCTTGAGTGTGAGGTCTGAATCAACTCCCTCAGAGATCGGAAATACTAAGATGTATCCTTCTGTTGTGCTAGGTGAATTTTGTAAGTTTATCGGAGTTGTCCAAGAACGAAGATCTGGTTCGATCCCTGTTAATCCTCCGGTGCTTTCCCCAAGACGGATACCACGATCATCATAAACTTCTATTTTCACAGCTAGAAACGATGCTGTAGCACTACCTGTTGCGACAAATTTACCAGTAAGCATCTCTCCTTGTGTAGGTTCGATTAACTCAATGGTCCTTGGAGCATTGAAATTAGGGAGGTCATCATCTGCAAATGGTTGGATGGCAACTATTTGACGGGGAGTTACAGACGGATCGTGTATGAATTTGAGTAGAGGATTTTCTAAATACCCAAAGTAGACCAAAATAGAAACAAATGCCGATATAGAAAGAATCATCATAAAATATACGAGGAGAAAGTCTTTCCAAGTTCTGATACCCTGTTTTTGACTCTTAAAAACATACGTCTCCTTTGGGTTAAAGTCTTCTTCTAATCCTAACTCCTTTAACTCCCTCTTTCTCTTTGCCGTGCGATCGACCTTATCGATCAGTTCCAGAATCGATTCTTTGGTAGAACCGATCACGCCGTTGTATGATTGGTCAGAGGCTGTTTCGACTACATATGATGATGTGGGATCGAACTTTGATCTATTCTTTTTTTTCTGTTTATCTTTGGTTTCCATTATATGTATTAATAACTGTAGGTCTTATATTGCTACAGCAGAAGTAATAACCTGCCCAAGAAAGAACAGGTAAAAAATTAGAAGAAGCAAACCTTCCCATTGTGTTATCTGTCGCTCTTGTGTGATAAAAAAATACAAAAGCCCCGTCGCAACAAGTATCGGTGCTATCAAATAATATGTCTCATGCGAGACGGTAACATCTCCAAGAAGTGCCGGTATCCCTATAGCTCCAAAAAGATTGAAGATACTAGATCCCATGATATTTCCCACCACAACCTCTCTTAATCCTTTCTTCAGTGAAGTAAGGATTATCATAAGCTCTGGGAGAGATGTTCCCAATGAAAATGCTGTTATAGCTATCATATCTGAAGGTACTCCTAACATAGTCGAAATATCAACTATTGAATCAACAACATACTTCGATGCTAGAACTAGTAAAACTATACCTAGTGCTATCTTCACAAAGGTCATCGCCCCAAGCTGTTCCTTACGTGATCGATGTTTTGCTTCTATCTCAAGCCTTTGATGAGCAGAAGTGCTGCTGGATCTCACATGGATAGCGTAGAGAATGTACACAACAAGTCCAAATATCATTAGCAAAGACTCATACTTTGAGATCGATCCATCCTGTGCACTGAGAACTACAAGAAATGTTGCACCTATGAAGATCGGAAGGTCGACATGAAGGAGATCGTATTTTACCGAAAGGTTCTTTGCTACGATCGCGGCTAAACCGAGTATCAAGAGTATATTAGTAAGATTGCTACCTACCGCACTACCGAAAACCACCTGCGAATTACCACTTATCGAGGCGTAGATGGCTGATGAGATCTCAGGAAGTGAAGTGCCAAAAGACACTACAGTCACACCCAATACAAAACTCGGGATCCCTAAATGACGACCTATCTGCTCTGATGATCCAATAAAAATATCCGCCGCTTTTACAAGTGCAGCCATGCTTAATATGAAAAGTGCTATAGGCAGTAATGGTTCCATGGTTACAATAATGATCTACAAAGGCTCTCCTTAAATATTAACAGATAGTAATACGATATTACAGCAATTTGGCGCAGAACATACCAGATCACATACTATAAGGATATCAAAGTATTTTCATTCGTGGTTACAATTTGATAATATTAAGAAGAATCAATCTAAGTATATGACTTTTTACAATCTGCCCTATGCAAGAACAATATTTATCACTTGGAAATCGAGATGTATTTAACGGACAGTACATGCTTGCTGCATACAAGATCATACCCTATGGTGGAGTTACATTGGCTGATGCAGCAACAGAAGTGGCCGCAGAATCAAGCACAGGCTCTAACCTAAAGGTCGGATCAGCCACTCCATTCTCCATGACGATGGATGCTCTCGTTTACGAGCTTGATGAAGAGAATCATATGGCATATATTGCCTATCCTTGGAGGATCTTCGATTCTGGAGGAAATATTCAAAACATTATGACATTTATAGCAGGGAATATTTATGGGATGGGTAATCTTGCTGGTTGTAAACTGATGGATGTACAGTTCCCTTCTCAGATGCTCACCAAGTATGACGGGCCAAGCACTAACCTCGATGATATGAGAAAGTATCTTAATGTTTATGACAGGCCTATTCTGGGTACTATTATCAAACCAAAGATCGGACTTACAGCAACCGAGTACGCTGAACTATGTCATGACTTTTGGGTTGGGAGTGGTGATTTTGTGAAAAATGATGAACCACAAGCCGATCAAGATTTCGCACCGTTCACACAAATGGTTGATTCTGTACGACATGCGATGGATATGGCAGAAGATAAGACAGGACATACTAAGGTACACTCTTTCAATGTCTCTTCATCTGATTATGAAACGATGATAAAGAGAGCTGACTATATTCAAAAGATCATGAATCCAGGCAGTTATGCTTTCCTGATCGACGGGATCACAGCAGGTTGGATGGCCGTGCAGACCTTGAGGAGAAAATACCCTGACGTCTTCATACATTTCCACAGAGCAGGACACGGTGCATTTACCCGAAAAGAAAATCCATTTGGTTTCTCAGTGCCAGTATTGACCAAAATGGCACGATTAGCCGGTGCTTCAGGTATACATACTGGTACTGCTGGGGTTGGCAAGATGGATGGTGATTCAACAGAAGATGTAGAGGCTATGCAACAGGCTCTAAGACTAGAATCAAAAGGTTCCTATTTTGACCAGATATGGAGCAAAATACCTAATGAAGATGATGACGTACAAACAATGATCAGAGCCGAAAAGAGTCTTTGGGATGCTGGTGCACATGAACTTAGCAATATGCGTAAAGATGCCATGAAGGTCGAGGGACATACACTTCAGTTCGGTGCTGATTGGAGAGTGATGAACAGGATGTCTCCTATCGCATCAGGAGGTATGAATCCAGTATTACTACCTGAATTCATAGATACTGTAGGCACAATAGACTTCATAATCACAATGGGAGGTGGGATACATTCACATCCAATGATGACTACAGCAGGTATGCAAGCAGTAATGGAAGCTTTTCAAGCTTGGCAGGATGGAATTACGCTGAACGAAGCAGCTCATGATAAGAAAGGTCACGATACAGAACTTGAATCTGCGATCAGATACTACGACAAGCATGGAACTCAAGCTCATCGGGTGCCACAAACTGGTGCCCCCATAGACAATATTGATCCTACAAAGATTGATCAGGGAGGTAATGGACAGTAATAGTCAAAAACAAAAAACAACAAACAAACCTTTACCAGATAGACAAAGGAGGTTGATGTATCTTGTGAGATCGGGATTATATGTCTTACCGGTAGTTTTTCTTGTAGTTGGGTTTGTTGTACTTAGATTCCTATACCAACACAATCTTGTAAATTCAAGCTTTTCAGAATTCACCGATCGATCTCCGATCATCACAAGCAAGATACTAGGTAAACAGCGTATTGATCTAGATAACGAAAGTATTCCATTTAGAAGCGACGGCATAAGTTATGGTGCCACAGTGATACTTCAAGGTTTTGTTGAATCAAAAGAGGGTTCTGTACTACGGATCGTGAAAGGAGATAGCCAGGCAGTAAGTGTAAGACTTCCTGATACAGGATCTCTTAGTATCAGGTGTGTGGAACCAATAGATTGCGTATGTGAATCTTGTGTCCTTGATGATATCGTTCCAGGTACACTTATTGAGATCTTCAATACATATGATCCTATCAATGATGAAAATGTCCTTGATCAAGAGCCAATAATATCTAATGTGACGATCAGATGAAACTCGAGATCAAACAACTATCCCCCAAGATCATGATCATTATGACGATCGATCTTCTGATCGGTTTATTACTACTTCTCGGTCTTTTATGGGTGTATGGATCTGAAAGCATTATATCTTCATTGCCTATGAATCCAGCGATCCAGGATTCCAGTCTCTCGATATATCTATTGGATCAGGATAGATATGAGCTAATTATGCCTGATTCAAGTGATTCATTTGGTTACTATGGCTTCGTGCTAAGAGTACCGGGTCAACTCACCGAATATCTTTGTGATGGGGTACGAAAACAGATCGATCTCTCTATGATGTATCCGACCTGTACCAACGGGATACCAGAGATACTTGATTTCGATGGGGTTGAGGTCACTCCACCTGTAGCTATACAAACTGTTCAATGGAACACCTTCCAAGATTCTATTTCAGGAGGTTGTCAGATCGGATTCCAATATGGTTTGATTGATAAAGAGCAAACTGTTAATCTTACTTGTGAACGACCTCAATGATATACAAACAGAGGACATATCTCGCTTGTACAACGATCATACTGATGATCTTCTCTTTAGGGATGTTCTTGAGGACTCCGACCCCAACAAATGCTGCTTACGAGTGCTCACCTGGCACATCTGAAACGGGAACTTCTACCAACCCTTGTAGTTGTATTGTAAATGGACAATGGAATGTATATCCGAATGATGTTGGCTATTGTCGTGTAAACGATATTCCGAGTGATTGTATGAATTGTTGTGATAACAGTAATGGAGGATGTGGAGGAGGAGGAGGAAATCAGTGTTCGTGTACACCATCATGTATCGACCCAGCACAACCGCTGATAACAAATACAGTACAAGGTGATCCATCAGTGATCCAATGGACAGTTTCAAACTGGGGAAAGGACCAAGGACAGACGACATGTAATAACAATTCTTGTGAAAGAAGTGGATACTCTGGTGCTGGGTATTCTAAGATCTATGCAAACGGAACAGATGTGACCGAACATTGCCTAGAGGCCATAGGTAACGGATCTTCTGCAAAGGTCCCCGACAGCTCAAGCTCTGTTGAAACATGCTCATTGGATTATATAGGTCCAAATTGGCCTGGCACAACAGTTACTTTCAGGGTAGAGATACATAATGTAGACACATCTTGTGACACACCATCAACCACCGCAACAATGACATTTCCGGCTAATGATCGACCGTATTGTGTGGATCTTGATATTGCTGGTGGTAGAGTTGCAGGTGATCTAGTAGGAATAGATCTAAACGCTCCACTTACATTGAGCTTTACAGCTGGCGAAAATGATTCGTACGGTCCTCCCGGGATGCTTGATCTTTGTTATGCAGTGAGAAACCAATCTCTAGCATTTTACTCCACTCCGGGGGACAATGCTTCTTGGGTTTGTATAGGGCCACAATATGACACTTCAACATACACCGTAAACACAACTCTTCAGCAATTGATCAATAACTACAACATCACATCACAAACAAATCCCTCAGATCTCCAACAAGCTATTACTCGATATGGATTTATTTTCACAACCAATGTTGTTGATAATATTTCTGATCAGTTCTGTACGACAAACCTTGCTTGGAACAACGGATCTGGTACTTGGGGACCTCCATTCCCATCCGGTACCTGTGATGGAGGGAATTGTCGTGGAAGTATTTTCAACAATCCACCTTCTATCGATGCAGTATCACAGAACAGTACCATCTACATAGGTACATCAATTGATTCAGACAATGGTTATCAGTGTCAGGACAATAACCCGTACACCTATCAGATGACAGTTTCTGACCCTGATGGTTCGTCAGACATTAACCTACTACATATAGACCTAGCTTCGGACTCAGCATTACTCGATCCCGATCCTAACTTTGTGGGACAAGGGCATTGGGAGATGCGAGCAAGTTTCGGAAAAACCCACTACGGTACTCCAAATGTATTTGCCTTGAGAGATATCAATCCAGATACAGGTACTTTTTGTTATCGTGCAGATAGAAGTTTGGAACCTATTGGAAACGCAAATACACAGTGTATGAAACTGAACGATGGACACAATTGGGAACAAGCGACACTGCTATCCAATCAAACGATGCCAAGTTCAGGAGTTCCTGTCGACATCTACTACCTACAGAATGATATCGAAGTTTATGGTGGTGGACATATCACACGCATGAAGGGTTCGACAGATTGGAGATCTGCTACCTACGTGGCTTATGAAAGAAATGGCGACAGGGTATTTATGAATTATGTCATCGAATTTCTTGATGACGGATCGTATCATTGGAATGGCTCGTATAATCAGATCTACTATGTCCGTGACATAGTCGGTCATAGGACAATTGCTCCGGGTGAAGATAGAACCATAGATCTCCCGGGAGAGAGTATCGTAAATGTAAATAACAGAAGTGCACACCACAAGCTTGGTCGCTCTATTGTTGATCTAAGGTATCCGGAGATCCAAGTAGGAACTCCAGTTGTACAGACAGCACGAGTTATGCGTATCAATTGGTCTGCCAGTGATGCAGATTCTGGTGTCAATAGAGTCTTTGCAGAATCAGGTTTTACAGGAGTACCCCCTGCAAATAACCCTTCATCACCGATCAGTGATCTAACAGCAATTTCATCAGGAGACCCACAAATTGCATCTGCTTATGATGCAGGTCTCTACACCCCTGTTGGGGATCCATTCCTATGGAATATGGTCGACATAAATCAGAATAATGTGAGCCGATCAGAAGATATTGACATAATTGACAATGATGAAGGGACTTTTGACTTCAATGCATACACACAGGACAGAGCATGCAACGCTAACACATTTATAATGAACGAACAGCTTGATCTTCCATGGATCGCCACTATGGGAGGACTTGTGTATTCATTCAGTTCACCAGAGATTGTTGTTACAAGCTATGCAGATACTGGTAATATAGCACCTGATATCAGTACATCTTCACCATTCGACTTTAAAAAAGAAACAGTCGACTTATCCACCGAATGGCTAGGGACAGGAGTTACAACTGCTGATGATAGATTTATCAAGAAATACAATCAAACATACGCCTTTGGAAATCGTTTCTACTCAGATGATAATAACGATGCTGGTTACTGGATCGACTACTTGAATGATCTTCTGGATTACAAACTCGGAATATATCCTGATGAGTATCAAGAACTTGCATACGGAAATGCAACTCTCTCTGGAAATGTAAGTACCCAGGGTTGTGATACAGATAAAAAGTGTGTCATCAGACGTACAGGGAATCTGACGATCAATGGAAATCTTACCTGTGATCGTAAAACAGCTCTTATTGTATATGGTGGATCCTTAACTATCAACGGAGATATACTTTTACCCGCAGGAGATCAAACAAACGGCTGTATCATACTGGTGACAGGAGATGTGATCGTGAGTGCAGGTCAGTATCTATCCAGTACTGGGTCCCCTCCAAGATACGATACCTTGAACGCTTTTATCATATCTGATGGGGCGATCAAGATTCCCGAGGTAGACATAACGGCAGAGATCCGAGATGGTTTGAGAGTATCGGGAAGTATGTTGGGTTTTGGTGTGAGTACAGAAGGCAGAAGTATCGTTCTTGACAGATCCTTGAGATTACTGGACAACTATCTTTATCCGACCCAGGTGATCAAATACGATAAGAGATATCTGTTTCTCGCAAGAGAGATCTTTGGTGGTGAAAAGGACACCTATAAAAGCGAAGTCGGATTCAAAGGTGGATAAATAGCAAAACTCAATACATACACCCTTGATATTCATTCAGAAGAATAACTTTCCAGCTTGGAGACTTTAGTTGCAGAGTTTTTGCTTGATCTCATTGCTGAGGAAGTAAGTAGGCAGTTCAATTGACTCTCGTCACAACTACTGGATAATCAGCGACATTGACCTCATAGGTCATCTGATAGACCGAGTTCTCAAAAGTACTAGAAACGATAAGTTCCTTTAGAGTAGGATCTCCTCCTATATTCGTCACAGACCCATCACAAACCACTGTATCCTCAGATATTTCAATACTTCCTACATAATCTGGATCAAACTTCAATATGGCAATTCCTTCTTCAAGGCAAGACTGCGCATTTAGTCTGGCTTCTGTGTATAGATAGTAGCTCTTGGATGCTTTGCGGATATCAATACTTAAAAGTACTACATTTATCCCGCTGATAAGTAGTATAGACGAGATGAGTATAACAGTGGGAAGAGCAACACTTCCACGATATTTAGTTATTGCCGACTTTATCTTCTTCATATTATGGAGTGATATAGAAGAAATTTAGATCCTGTGTCACAGTAGGAAGGTCCTGATTTTGGAGATCGATATAGATCTCCAAATAGTACATATTCGAACCCGAATCTTCAGCAACTTCTCCACGGAAACGTGTCACTAATGTATTTGGCGGAGTGAGTGGGAATATGTCTACACCATCAGTGATCTTCAAAATACCATTTTCCAGATAATACTCTTTATAACCCGTAGTGGTTTCAAAACGTAATATCCCGCTATCATCATCGAGTTTTGAGGAGAGGATGTCGAAGCTTAATGAATCTCGGATAGTTTCCTCAGTATGTTCTGCTAAGAATATCCTAGTTCGTTGCAATAACAGATTTGCAGTTGAACGCTGGTTTGAGGAGCCTATCGTGAAGTAGAACTGGATCAATGCCAAAAAAAGTAGTGCAAAAAGACCCAGATATACTACTGATTCGATAAGTAAGACTCCTGAATACCGTTTTCTAGAATTATCATCAGCTAACATCTCTATTCCTCGTAAAATATATCTATCTTGTGTAACTCTGGAGTGTAATCGGGATTTTCTGTACTTAAATATGCGATAAATTGTATATATCTATTACCATCATGTAATGTCGGGATCTCTGCATATGAGGGATCCGTATAGTATGTACCTGCAGTACCATCTGGACCGACCCAGGTTGCTTCTGCAACTGCAGCTTCGCTACTAGCAGAACGTATCTGTAATTGTATATCTGTCCCCTCCGGTAAAACTTCGATCCAATTAAAGTACAGATAGTCTGGCGAAAGAGCTACCGAATCATATATGAGAGATTCGTAAGTACCATTTGCACGATACCCAAATCCTAATCCTCCTAATTCCCCTTCATCACCTCGAACTATTTGAAATTCTTTACTAT
Source organism: Candidatus Nomurabacteria bacterium (assembly GCA_020632395.1). Classification (NCBI taxonomy): domain Bacteria; phylum Candidatus Nomuraibacteriota; species Candidatus Nomurabacteria bacterium. The sequence continues at coordinate 55,257 of JACKFQ010000002.1, forward strand.
TGTCAGAAGTTAATGCATATGTATAATAATTAGTCTTATCCCAAACTGGATCGTATATCGTAGTGGCATCTATGTCACTAATTGGGTCTTCGACATATAGCCCACCACAATCAACTATATTTTGCTCGTCATTGTACTGGAACACACGGTAGTTATCTTGTCCACCAAGTGATGAACCGGCAATGATCATAATCATATCTTCTTCCACTATCGCAGCGCTTGTTGTAGACATGGTATCCAGGTTTAAAGAATTGATTATCGGAGCCTTGTTTAATCGGTTTGTCAGATTCACTAAAAACAATTCATCTTCACTTCCATTGTGCGTTGTCAGCAGGAATAGTCGTGTCTGATCCTCCGTAACATATAGATCAGTTGTATTCATACTGTTTACTGATAGCCTACCAGTCTGTATAACATCGTTTGGATCTGATATATTCACTTCGTAAACCTCATATGTATCAGACTGCATACCAACATATACAAAATCCCCAATAGCAACTAATGTGGTAATAGATGAAGAGCTACCACCTAGTGTTATGGTATCCAGTACACTCCTTGATCCTATCGGAGAAGAGGCATCAAAAACAACCAGCACCCTACCTTGACCGAGTAATCCAACATTTCCGATCTTGTAGATCGCCATACCATCGGTTGAACCAGGGGCATCTACATAACCAACTACCGAATACGGTGTATCAGAATGATCCAAGATCCGTACTTCCTGTGAGTTTGTATCGGAAGCCATATATGTATAATCTCCATCATTAAAGAGCATGTTAACTTTACCGTTATCCCATGACCCCAAAACATTTATTACTGGCTCAGTTTCGGTGGTATCGATATCTACTTTTGTAAATGCCGTACCTGATGCATTCGCACCTGTTCCTAAAAATGCCTTATCACCATACGCAATAACAGTACTAGCAATACCATTTCCTGGGATGTCATGATATGTAGCAGATAGTGCAGGATTGCACCAGTTTGGCAGTAGATCTACTACCAATTCGAGCTTGACCTCTCCATCATTATCAAGTGTAGATTCTGTTTGCCAGTATGTTCCCACATCAAATTGTTCTTGTGTGTTATTCCTCCATCTTTGGATATCCCATTTGTTTACATATGTGCTTATAGAAGAACTCTTGGCATCACCCCATAGATCAGTCCATTCAACTGTTGCAGTAACCTTGATCGTAAACGGATCAAGTACTCCTCCTGTAGTTACGATATTACCTGTATCATCTCGATAGACAGGATTAGCAGAAAAGTAGCGGGTTACCCCATCTACCACCTGTGTTCCATCAGTGATACTAAAGACTGCCCCACTCCTAGTGAAGTACTTATCTGTGCCATCTGCTTCAGCTGAAAACTCCGACCAAGACAGATTTTTAAAATCCACAACCGCACTTAATAGTTGGGTCATCTGGTTGTTAGCACTAACCAATCTCTGTTCATTTTTTGCGTACATTACAGCATCTATCGAAAATATCGAAACGGATCCTATTATGAACACAAATATAGTTAAAGCCAGCAGGATCTCAAGGAGACTAAATGCGGGGTATTTCTTCATGTTTAGATCATTCATAATAAACTAAACCTTCTTGATTAATTACTACGGTGTATGTATGCGACCCATCAGATAGAGAGATAGTACCATATGCATTTGGTTTCATACTTCCTCTGTCAAAAACTAACTCGTTTGTTGGTGTCAATGTTGCAATATCAGTTAGATCGATATCTGTAAATGTTACGGTATTCTTAAGTTCAAATGTATCCCAATATGTTGCAGTTGCATACGAGGCACCAATAAACACATCATAATCAGAAGAATTGAATCTGATACCGTGTGCAGATCCGTCTTTTTGAGTAAACGAATCCTGTTGAGTTGAAAAGATCAAGGAGGTCACATCTGAAGCTGGTTGACTGACCCTCGTCGAACTAAGTCCTGAAAGAGATAGTGGGACCATAAAATACGCTGCTATGGCAAACATCCCAAGCACGACCACCACTTCAACATATGTAAATGCACCATGTCTATTAAACGCCTTCATTAATACTGCCAGTTAACTGATAAATTGGTAATATGATCAATATAGCCAACAAACCTATCATCGCACCAATAAATACGAGGAGTAGTGGTTCAAGTAATGTTGCAAGATTACCACTCATATCTCCTACCTGTTCTGCATTGAATTCGTATAGATACATTAGATTCTCCTCTAATGAGCCTGTTTCCTCCCCTACCTCGATCATTTTGACATATGTCGCAGGAAAAAAGTCAGGATATTTGCCTAAAGACTCAGATAAACTTGCACCACCCTCTACTCTTTCATGGATATCTGCCAATATCACCTCATATGCTCGATTTGAAGATACTTCCTTTGCAATACCTAGTGAGGCAACGATCGGAATACCACTTTCGAGCAAGATACCCAAGGTTCGGGAAAAGTTTGTCAAAATATGATACTTGTTCAAATTTTTGATGATCGGGATCTTTAATTGAAGATTATCCTTGAATTCCAAACCTTTTTTAGTCTTGAGCAAGACTTTGGAAACTAATGTCAGCACAACAACAACTATAACACCCATCAAAACATTCTCTCGTACAAACCTCGAAACATTCATCATCAGTGCGGTTGTAGGAGGGAGATTATCACCAAATGACGAGAAAAGATCTTCTAGCTTCGGAAGTATGAAGAACATCACACCTAACATTTCTCCTACTGTGATAACCAATACAATGACAGGATACATCAATGCACCCTTTACTTTGGAGTTCAATTCATGATTTTGTTTCAAGAAATCCGCAAGAAAGAGTAGATTTCTTTCAAGCGTACCACCCTGCTCACCAACATCAATGATCGATACCATGATCTTGTCAAAATCTTTAGGAAACTTTTTCAGAGCATTTGCCATAGATGTACCTTCGTGTACCTCTTTGTGTACTTCCGTGAAAATCTCCTGCAATTTTTCACTCGGTGCCTGCTCGGCCATAACTAGGAGGGCTTCAGAAAGAGACATTCCGGATTTCAACATGATCGCTAGATGTCGTGCTGTCAGTGAGATATCCATCGGATTGACTTTTTTCGGAAGAGAGACTGACTTGTTCAGGACTCCTTTCTTTTTCTTGTCTTTTGGATCCTCTTTTACGATATCCTCAACTTTTGATGTGAGACTTGTATTTTCTTTGATCGCTTGTATCGCCATTTTTATTCCTCTCTGATCGCTGTAACGCGAAGTAGTTCATCAATTGAAGTAATTCCTCTCTGAATCTTTTTGATACCATCTTCCACAATTAGGCTCAATCCACCTTTACGAGCCACATCGAACAACTCATCCGTAGTCGCTGCTTCAGAAATCTTCTGTCGCAGAGCCTTATCGATCTCCAAAACCTCGTACAGTCCGATCCTTCCTTTATAGCCTGTACCGCTACACTTATCGCAACCCACCGGGATATAGATCGATTCTCCCGCCTTTAATAGTCTCGCAATATCCGGTCTCATCTTACCGATCTCGGCTTTGTTTTCCTTTGTGAATACCTCTTTCTTTGTACAATGAGGACAGAGTCGTCGTGCAAGACGTTGGGCTACAACGACATTTAACGTCGAAGCTACAAGAAATTCCTCAATACCCATATCTATCAGACGAGGGATTGTCGTAATACTATCGTTGGTATGTATAGTAGAAAGTACTAGATGTCCTGTAAGAGCAGCATTGATCGCGATACGAGCTGTTTCGATATCTCGGATCTCTCCGATCATGATCACATCCGGATCCTGCCTCAGTATCGATCGCAATCCTGTTGAGAATGTGAGATTTGCTTTCTTATTTACCTGCACATGATTTACACCATCAAGATCATACTCGACAGGATCTTCGACTGTAGTAATATTGATCTCAGGGGTACTAATGATCTTTAGTATCGAGTACAAAGTAGTAGTCTTTCCCGAACCGGTAGGTCCAGCTGCTACGATCATTCCGTACGGTTTAGTATAGCTCCTCTCGATCCTAGGAAGTGTAAATTCATCGAAACCAAGATCTTCTAATGCAAAAGATTGTCCATCAGAAGTGAGCAAACGCATCACTATCTTCTCACCCTTAGTTGTAGGCAAGATCGAAACACGAGTATCTACCTTACCATCGTCGCCAAAGATAAATCGGATCTTTCCATCCTGAGGTGCAAAATGCTCATCAGTTCTCAATCTTGCGGAAACTTTGATCTTGAAAACAAGTGCTTGCTCATATTTTTTCTCAACTCGCATAAAATCTCTCAAGATACCATCTATACGGAATCGAACTAGAAGATCATTAGCTCTAGGTTCCATATGCACATCAGAGGCTTTTTCTTGCATTGCTTTGAGAATTATCTTCTCAAGCAGTTCTCCGATGTTTATATCCTCATTTTCTTCTGCAACGATCGAGTCTACGATCTGATCATATGCTTGATTTCCGAAGTTTTCTCGCTCCCTGAGTAAACTGATCCTTTCTTCTGCTTTTTTCTGCGACAAGGATTTTTCAGCCTGTATCTCTTTACCCAAAGTCTTTCGTGTCTTTGGTGATTTCTCAGTAGGGGGACGGATCACCACATTTCCTCCTTCAGGTTCAGGCTTAGTACCTTGCACCGATGCTGTTTTTGAAATCGTATCATCGGCTACAGGTACGACAGTAGCTGGATCTTTTTGGTCAGATGTCTTTTTTGTGGTGGCCGGTTTAACTTCAGCCATATAGAATCCGGGCAGATTTTAGTATTCTACAGTTTAGCTATTTCTCGAGAAAATATCAAAGCCGATAGCAAATGTAGATATATTGTTGCTTCAAAGAAAAAGGCGCCTGTTTAGGCGCCTGTTTACAATCAAATTGACAACGAGCTATTACCTACTCACTGAGATGCTAGCTGCTCTCTCAGGATCTGCTGTGATCGTGACTCGTCCTGATGCAGTCACACAGAAGGTGTATCCTGTATCAGTTAAAGTTGTCCATGTTGTACTCTGAGATGGATCCTCAGGAATGGTTACAATATACTCATCTACAAGCACATTCGTCTGCTCTAGGTCTACATACTCTAGGGCATCACTTACTCCTGAACCATCAAGGTCAGGAGTCGTAGCTGTTAGATAAGTATCTACTCCTTTTCCGATCTTCTTTATACCATCAGCAAGGAGAGAACACAGCATACCTTCAGATCGATTACCATCGGTATCTACATCCAAACCCGTTTCATCTATGTCAGGACTTCCTATTGCGGCTAACAAGGTCTCGATTGTCTGACCTTCCTCTGAAGTATACTGTGTAACAGCGTTCAAAATAGCTGTAACGTCTGCTGATCTCTGAGCATCTCGCGTCTGCTCGAAGTTCTTCGCAGGGTTGATAGCAACGATCGTGACGGCTGCCAGGATCGCGATCAAACCTACGACTACGAGGATCTCGATCAGGGTGAAGCCCTCGTATGTTTTCTGAATTTTTGCCATTGGGCAGTGATAAAAAAATAATATACCTACTGGTATATATGTTATTAGCAGAAGTGGATAAATGTCAAGTCTAAATATTTCTATCATTCCTCTCGTAAAAAAAAGGCGCCTGTTTAGGCGCCTGTTTACAATCAAATTGACAACGAGCTATTACCTACTCACTGAGATGCTAGCTGCTCTCTCAGGATCTGCTGTGATCGTGACTCGTCCTGATGCAGTCACACAGAAGGTGTATCCTGTATCAGTTAAAGTTGTCCATGTTGTACTCTGAGATGGATCCTCAGGAATGGTTACAATATACTCATCTACAAGCACATTCGTCTGCTCTAGGTCTACATACTCTAGGGCATCACTTACTCCTGAACCATCAAGGTCAGGAGTCGTAGCTGTTAGATAAGTATCTACTCCTTTTCCGATCTTCTTTATACCATCAGCAAGGAGAGAACACAGCATACCTTCAGATCGATTACCATCGGTATCTACATCCAAACCCGTTTCATCTATGTCAGGACTTCCTATTGCGGCTAACAAGGTCTCGATTGTCTGACCTTCCTCTGAAGTATACTGTGTAACAGCGTTCAAAATAGCTGTAACGTCTGCTGATCTCTGAGCATCTCGCGTCTGCTCGAAGTTCTTCGCAGGGTTGATAGCAACGATCGTGACGGCTGCCAGGATCGCGATCAAACCTACGACTACGAGGATCTCGATCAGGGTGAAGCCCTCGTATGTTTTCTTCCAATCACGAAATTGTGTCATTGGATTTGTCTGATAAATTTATCCACACTATGTGTATATATCCATATTATTGATAGACGCTGTAGTAGTCAAGCGATATATGCAAGGATCCCTGATCGACCTGCTTAAACCAACTCCCATCTGATCGTGAAAAGGTTGCGGGAACTACTTTTTAACTCCATTGAGGATGAAAGCCTACCTAACATATCATCTTTCTCCAATGTCGAATAATTCCTGATCTTTCTTATGTATCGCATCTTCTTTCTGCGTAAAACACCAACTTCTAGCAACTGCATTTCCAACTTTTCTTTTCTGCGTTCCCTAGTGGAATTCATCCATCTCCTGTGTAGTTTTCGCTTCTCAGTCATGATCAGACGGAGATCTCTCCTGTGAACCAAGACCCTATCATTAAGCCATATCTCCAGTTTCCTTGAAAGTTCTTCCATGTAGATAGTGTCGCGTTCTTGAAGTTTTTTTATCAATTGCTCTTTGTTATGTAAAAAAACCTTCCTCAAGTCGATCCTACCCCGAAAACCTCCCAGATCTTTTGCACTCAGGTGCATCAGATCGTGACACTGTTTCTGTGATAGGATCTGTCCGTCATCAGTAATTGCGTTAAATATCAGATAGTCTTCAATCTGCATACCTCTAACTGTGACAAGTTTCAATTCAAGAAAACCTCTGCTCTTTTTTAACTTTTTAAGAGAATCAAACCGGGGTTTTACTGAGGCGTATCTGAATTTTAGATGATGCACTGGTAGTTTTCCTCTATATGCTTTATCTAATATCTTTTTTCCTATTCCTTTATTTACATAAAATTTTCGCCTATCCCCTCGCAGTGTCTCATCAAATCCGTAGATCCCCAGATCTTCTTTTTTCATGACAAGCGGTTTACGTCGAAGATTTAAGTAACCGGCACCACGAGTCGTGACAGTTCCTTTATCTCCAACAACAACTGCGGATATTATCGTCAAGCTTTTTTTCAATTCGGTGATACTCTCATCATACCTATCAAGTATCTTTTTGGTCAGTCGCTTCTCTGTTTGAGCTGACTTGATCACTAATCTATTGTAGTAATTGTTCATCGATCTCGATACTGCGTCTTTTATCTCTACAGATATCTTCCTAAAAGGCTGGTCCATGAGATGTACTGTATGTGTTTGCATAAAGAACTTGAAAACTTCCATCGCATAATCGGTTCCGACACCAATTGATCCTATCGCTCTATCGGATCTTCCATGTTTACCTGAGAATATTTCAAAGTTCTCGGATTGGATCTGATAATTCCATTTTTCAAACTCATTCGCTTCATTGACAATATTGAGTACCAAGATGTCATTGTTATTGAACTGGCCACTTACCCTCGAGATCCTCCATTCAGTACGGTAAGGATCGATAGGAAGGTCGTAGTTCACCACTACATCACACTTTTTTAGTACCTGTTCGGACATTCCGGGATCAGTTGCGACTAGATATTCACCTTTGGATTGGAACTCATTTATGATCGCAGTTCTCCGGTCTATCAACTCATCACCAGTGAGAAGATAGTGATTTTCCTTGTTGTTGATGAATCGATGATATATCTCGAGGGATCTTTTGTCTTGATTTCGCTTATTGATGGTATATATATTGCTAAACCCGCGATCATGCAACATAAATGCAATGTATTTCTGTGCCTGTTTGGATTCCGTGTAGATAATATAATGCTTTCGTCCACTTTTTCGTTTTAAACTTCGCTCTGCTTTGTTCAAACCGTTTACCAATGCATTTATCCTCGAATCCTTTTTGATGCTCAAAGCATACTCTCGCATTATCAACAGATCGTTCTGTTCTTTATCAACAGCGCGTTTGATATTCTTCTTGCTAGTTGCGTCAAGCTTGCCCCCATCCTTCTTTCTGTACCATTCATCATCGATCCAGGAAAGTGTTTCAATATCATTTTTAAACTTACGGATGAGCGAAGTTGAAGGATCTTTTGCTTGACGAACTATCTTTAGAGCTGCATCTATGTACCCCAAGCCTCCCATCGCAATCTTTGGTGATACTACAAGTTGTTTATACAATGCTAATGCCTGTAAGCTCTCTTTCTCACTAGGTAATCCAAACTTTGAAGTATTAATGAAATAATTATTTACTGCCGTTATGAAATCTGATTCTAATGCTGATGGTTTATAACTCAACAAGATCTCCCTTCGAAATGCCTTCCCGATATAATCTTTTGCACGATGATGAGGAGTACGGATCATTACCGGTCTCAACCTTTTGGATAACTCTCCATAGTCGATATCATCGGTGATACTGACGAACTGATAATTAAAACTTCGTTTATCACCGAAGGCGTATTTATCCACAAGATTACCCAATCTAAAAAGACGCTTCATAGTGCTTTGGAATGGATTTGATGTGATGAGTAATTTTGGATACGGTTTGACAAAAAAAGATATACTATCACCGATAGCACTACGGATATCATATATATTCTTTAACCTATGAGCTTCATCGACCACAATGAATTCCCACTCTACCTTCTCCAGTAGATTCATCCGTTCATAAGCAAATTTGTATGAGCAGATCACAATCGGATCAACATCTAACGGATTTGCATTATCCAACTTTTTTAGCTCAACCAATTTTCTTTCCGTTATAACCATACTCTCAAAGCCGAATAACCTCTGGAGGTTGACCTTCCACATAGTAATTTCTGTCACAGGAGCGATTATGAGAAATTTCTTCTCTCCATGATTTTTAAGATTTGAGAGCACCAAACCTGTCTCAACACTTTTTCCCATTCCAATTTCATCAGCTAGTATCGCTCCCTTCGAAAGAGGAGAGTTGAGAACAAAGTCTGCAGCAGAGAGTTGGTGCGGATATATTTCGATATTTGAATCATATATTGCATTAGTTAGCCTGTTGAAATCATCCATCGGAAATCTCCGACGGATCTTTGCAGCTAAATATTTGGCATGATATTCGGTGATCCCGTTCAGTTTCATAAGTAATTCATTGTATCATTAAATAATATTAACCATGACCCAAATATTACTTAGTGATTCTATTCATACGAATGCTTTGATACACTATCATAAGGGTGAAGAGCGCCTGTAATCAATTGACTGATATATGTTGTGAACAAGATACCAAATGGTTATACTCACAAAACGTATTCTTTGAACTCTGATCAAGAAACAACCTAAACGATATCAGAATCATATGTTCTCATAATCTCTTACTCAAATCGTATTTATACAAAATATGCGAAATGTATAAACGACAAAAAATAACACAAATAAGTTCCTTGTATAGAATTTCAATTTTCGTTTCTATCGTAATACTATTACTCATCACGGTCCGCTCTGCAATTTCTCCCTCGATTGTTGCTAAAACCGAGAGACTACAGCTTGCTGAGATACTCGGATCACAGGGTTGGGATCTCACTGATCCAGGTGCGTTATTTGATGCCACTAATAATACCAGTACTCAAGAATCAGGTTCTTCCCTTCAACTCAGCTATGCTCTTACAGAAGAATGTACCGGGCCTATCCAAGAGATACTTGTCAACGCCCAAACAACGACCGATTCTACATATATCGTACGCCTAAATGATCAATTCTCTACTACTGTCAGCGCGATCGAAGGTGTGTTCACTATAAAAACCCCAAACAAAGATGACGGACAACCTTGGGTCTGTGATGATGTAAAAAACTTACAAATTACACTTACAAGTAGTGAAAATTTGAACAACTCTGACTCAGTAATCCCAAACTCATGGAGTATCAGCACACTTACAGTAGATGTCGTATTCCAGATAAAAGAGCCCAAACTAGCACAGAATAGATATTTATGGGATACACTTGCAGATGACAACAATATTACCCCTATTAACTACGACAATTTAGTTTTGAATGTAGGACAAAGAGCAATCCTATATGTGGAAATTGAGAACCGTTCAGATCATTCTTCAACAACTAAAAATATCGGTTTCCAGTTTGCAAGTTCGACCCAAAATTGCGACTCTCAAGAACTCGACTGGAAAACTATCGATGAGCATTCGGAAGTTTCTTGGTGGGAAAATCCTGTGATCGATTCAACTTCAGAATACCTATTAGATCAAAATGATACCGCTTGCACCTCTGGTGGTTGCGTTAAAGTAGAAACAATAGCTAGTAACAAGGCTTTTCTGACAACAATCATCCCTAGATCCGAGAGCCTACAGATCTCTATTCCAATTGACACAAGAAATGCCAGAACAGAAACAGATTATTGTATTCGAGCAATCATCTATGATTCTGAAACTGCAAGTCCACGACTATTTGACGAATATAGTAGTATTCCAAAATTTTCAACAGCACCAAACCCTACTACTGACCCATCTTCGTTAAATACAATTACTGACCCAGAAATTTCCCTAGAAAAGGTTGACTTTGCCGCTGAAGAAAACGTTTCATTAGAATTAATATATTTTGAAAAAGATACAGGGACTAATAAGATCATCAATAGTGTAATAGCGCGAGAAAGACATTTAGAGATAAATGAGTACTCTGTAAATACAGTTGTGAGAGATTCAACTGGAGTAGAATATTCAGAAGCACCTGAGATAACTCTTCTTCCTGATGGAACTACGAATATTGTGATCCCAAGTAGTTCAGAAATGCGACCAGGCAAATACTCACTCTCTGTAACAGTAGAAAAGGAAGGCACACCTCCGATCGAACTAAATCAAGATTTTCTTTGGGGTGTTGTTGCGATAAATTCTCCTCAATCAACATATAGACCAAACGAGATTGTTGATCTTTATATGTCTGTATTGAATACCGAAGGAACAACTATTTGTGATGCTGATATTGACCTCGTGATAACATCACCAACAGGTACGATGTCTAGTTATAGTACTGAAAACGACTCAATCCAAAGATCGGAATCTTGTGCTCCACATTCAGTAACTTACCTTCCCGACTACCTCCTTTCATTTTCGGATACCACAGAGCCTGGAACATACATACTTAATGCTAAGATCACACATCCCGAGATTAACACGAAGGTTGAAAGCTCCTTTAGAATAGAAAATGATCCAGCATTTGTCATTACAAGAAATGCTCCCACTAGAATATACCCTGCCTCAAGATATGAAACGGAGATCACAGTATTTTCAAAAACAGGATATAAAGGTGTGATCAAGGAACATGTTCCCAAGATCTTTAGTGAAATTGAAACAGACGCTTTCGTTGAGATACTCACTGATCACAAAACACTATCTTGGAACGTTGATATCCCGGTAGGCGAAAAAATCTCAGTTAAATATAGTTACAAACCACCATATATCAGTCCTGAGATGTTTCTATTAGGTCCCTTGAAACTGGATGGGTATATTGAACCTCGTCAATGGCATATAGCTTCCGATGCAATTGGTGATTTTGCAACATATAGAGAGTCAACAGGATTGGACCTAATAAATACTACCGTCACAAATCTAAACTGGGATACCACGGTTGCTTCATCTTCTACATTCACCCTACAAGGTAACGGAATAGATATTGACCTCGCTGACGCAGGTCATTATCTGGTTATGTATTCGGTACCAACCGAAGCCAATAGCGGTGACAATTTGAGGAATGAACTTCAATCATGGTTACGTATCAATGATACGACAAATCTTATCTACGGTCGTGGCCAAGGATATAACCGTTTCACTGCCAACAATTATGAGGCGTATAATTCTGGTGCTGCTATAATCGAAGTAAATGCAGGAGACGATATACGTCTTCAAATGCAAAGGACTGATTCATCATCAGCAACATCACGCCGAAGAGCAAATAAGTCAGGGATAGATTTACTGAAACTAAACGATGATTACTACTATATCCGCACAAGACCCACTACGAACCAGAGTGTACCAACAAATAATAGTTGGACAGATATTTCCTTTGCCACAGATGATGAATTAGATAGTACAGGTTATTCGAGATCAGGTGCAGATATTACACTAAAGGATGTTGGGCATTATCTGATCACCTACAATGTAGGATTTGCTACTACTGGAACAGTTCGTGTAAATAACGAAGCGAGACTAACACTTGGTGCTTCTGATACTGAAATTAATGGAACTAGAACAACCACCTATATTCGAGGAACAGATGGTACAAATGATGGGATGGTGTCTTGGATTGGTATTATCGAAACATCCTCTACAAATCAAATCCTTAATCTTGAATATCGTCTTGAATCAACATCCAACCCCCAATACAATAGTACAAAAGCTTCAGAGACAGGCTTAACCGCTGTAAAACTTCCTGATTATGCTGAATATATCCGATTAGATGAAACTTTAGGTGGTCAAGATCTTAGCACATCACAAACTGCTGTAACTTGGGATAACACCTTAGAGGAAGATAATGGTTCATTTACTCACGATCCAACTTATACCGAGAGGATAAATATCAACCAAAATGGAGATTATCTGTTTTTACACTCTATGTATGCTTTAAAACCAACAGGAAGTAGTGTTCGAGAAACTCAATTCCTCCAGTGGCAAAAGAATTCGGGTCTTTATCCTTACGGTTCTTCAGGAGCGTTTAATCGAGGAGAACAAGGTGGAAACAACAGTTATAGTAGTGGTTCATCCGGTGGTCTAATAGCAAATTCTTTGACAAATACGGATTATATTGAGTTAACACAGATAAACGAAGCATCAAACTCTACCGCAGTTTATACTGCAGGATATATGGGCTTACAGGGATTAAACTTAGATTCCTTAACAGTTTCAGACCCAATCACTCAACAGAGCCATTACCGGTGGAGAGATGACTCAACCGCTCTGAATAGTGATGGAGGATGGTTAGCATCTGAAGATACAAGTACAGGCATTACTTTCTTTAAATACGAGAACTACAGGATCCGTATTGCCGTTGCAAATATCGGAACAGGTGCAGAATCTGCATCCCGAAACTATGAACTTCAGTTCGCTGATAAAGGTGCAGAAACAAGTTGTTCAAGTGTCACAGGATGGACAGGAGTTGCAAATTCATCAACAGATGAGATCAATATGTACGATTCAAGTAACATTACTTCAGATGGTCAAGGAACGTCACAGTTATTTGCAAATATTGATGGTTACTCTTTTACTACTGGTGAAGGTCGAGATCTCTCAGATACTACTGGGAGTATCGGCCCTCTGAACAACCTTTACTACACAGAATTAGAATACACTGTCAGGATATCAGATCAGGCATTGACAGGCAGTACATACTGTTTACGGCTGTATGACACGGCAAATACAGAAGAACTGAACCAATACAATGTTTTTCCAGAGATCATACTTGAATCTGCAGGACTTCCCCTTGCCCCAACTATGGAGTGGGGAACGCAAAGTTCGGTAACTGACACAGCTTGGACAACAGTAAATTTCTCTAAATCATATGCAAACCCCGTATTCTTTTGCTCAGCTGAATACAATCATAACATTGGAAATGAGGGCGATGGAGATGCTGATGCGCTAACATGCCGTATCAACAATGTTAGTTCTACAAGTGCACAAGTACGCCTCCAAGAACCCGGATCATCAACATTGGCGACTAATGAAACTATCCATTGGATTGTAGTCGATGAGGGAGCTTATGACACACCTGAGATCAAGTTCGAGGCCTTTAAATATCTATCTACTGTGACAGATGGTAAAACAGCTGGATATACAGGAGAGACCCAATCATACACAAATTCTTACACAAGCCCTGCTGTTTTAGGCAGTATTGAGTCTTATAATGACACAAACTTTTCATATTTTTATGCTAAGGGAAGTGGTGCAAATGCGACATTACCAAGTAGTTCATCATTAATAACTGGTAAGCATGTAGCTGAAGATTCCAATACGAGTCGTAATAATGAGACTATCAGTGTCCTTGTTGTGGAAAGTGGACATGGGACACTAAATAATGGTGACATTGAGTATGAAGCGAACCAAACAACTACAGCACCTGTTGATCGTATCGAAGAAAATCCTCCTTACACAGTTTCATTCTCCACTCCATTCTCGAGTACTCCGACCGTTGCGATAGTATCTCAAAACGGAATAAGCGGATCTGATGGTCCAAGTGTGAATATGTATGGGAATAGTATACTCTCAACAACAAATATTGATCTAGCTGTTATGGAAGATGAGATAACGGATACAGAGCAGACAGGTAATACCGAAAATCTTTCATATTTTGTTTTGGAATCATCTGGGATATTTCATGCTGCCAATGTTGGTTTTGATCAGGATAAATACCGTTTCTATGAAAATAAAGATAGTTCAGAACCAGACACAGCACTTTCTTCAGAAAATACAAATATTTCTGGTATCTCAATCAACGATGTAGTTAGGTTAAGGGTAGGGACTCAAGCCGCTGATACGATAGACGCATCTGCATTCTCACTAAAATTACAGTATGTGGCTTCGAGTGATTGTCCGAATGCTTCTGGTTGGACCGATGTTGACTCTAGCGGTGGATCTGGAATTTGGCGCGGATACAATAACGCATCTGTAACGGATGGTGTTACATTAAGTACAAATCTACTAACAAATTCAAATATCAAACAAACATATATAGAAAACGGAGCCATGAGTGGCACCAACCCTAATGCAATAAGTACTGGTGACAGATCTGAGTGGGACTGGGTAATTCAGAACAACGGGGCAGTGGGATCTACAAACTATTGCTTTAGGTTAGTCGATGATAATGGTATCACTATGAATTATACACTCTACCCTCAAATTTCTACCGCATCAGTAACTAATACAAATCCTGACAACCCCTCAAGCATGGACCAAAAGAGAAGCACAAATAGTATATCAATACCAATCGGTGTATGGGTAAATGAAAACAGTATTAAATTTACAGCCTTAGCTTCTGATTATGACTCAGGTGATACTCTACAACTTTGTGTCGAGAATCAACCAATTGGAACAAACTTTACAAATACGGAAACGAACTGTGGATCAGGTGTATTGTATTCCGGATCGCCAGTAACGGTTGAGACTACCATTTCTGGTCTTAACAATGATGATTATCATTGGCAAGCCAGGATTAAAGATGACTCCTCCGCGTACTCAAATTGGGTTTCATTCGAAGCGAATCCTGAAGGTGAGATCGATTATGGTGTAGATCTAGCGGGACCACTTGCAGGTTCTGTTTTCGATGGTGAAATATATTTGAACGATTCAGATATCAACGATGGTTCCCTATCGACTTTTATAGGGAGTTGGAGTGGATTCACCGATGCATTATCTGGGATATCACATTGGGAATACGCTCTGGGTACTTCTCCAGGTGGAACAGATGTCGAGAATTGGACCGAAGCAGTTGACAATGGGAATCTCTTTAATGATGGATTTGAAACAGGAGATCTAATACCATGGGATACATTATCAACAGATGGAGGTGATCTAACGGTTGTTCCACATAAGTCACATACTGGAAACTACTCTGTATCGTATTTGATCGATGATGTTACAGCTTTATATGTACAGGACGATCTATCAAGCCAGACGAATTACCATGCACGAGTATATATTAATCTCGTCGATCTAACTATTGGAAGTGGTGAAGAATTTGTATTTTGGCAATTAATGGACACAATAACACCATATGCCGAGATAAAGATAGGGAATGATGGCAGTAATTACTACCTCAAAGCCACAGAACTTGTTGGGAATCATTCCACTACCAATGTATCAATCACCTCAAGCGGATGGGTCGACGTGGAAATTCACTGGTTTGCAGGTACCAACAGCTATCTATCAATGTTTGTCAACAATATAGAATACACTACTGCCACAACCGACACCTCACTATTATCGATCAATAAAATGAGATTTGGGATGATCTATGGTCGTGACAATGGAACATCTGGTACATACTATATGGATAACTTCACATCGGACAATCTTGAGTATCAAGGTCCGATTGAGTACCATACTGCTACGATCACAGGTATCGGACATCTTCGTACCGGATTGGATTATTACCTATCAATAAGGGGTGTCGATAATGCTGGTAACACTGGATCTCCTACGTCATCGGATGGTTTTACAGTTCTCCCAACCTTCGCTTTCAGCCTCAATAATTCGTCGATCAGCTTTGTTAATCTCAACTTCGCTAACTCTTGGACAGACACTCAAGCAATACAAACCTCAGCTTCAACAAACGCCCATGAAGGATACACTACCTACATATATACCACTCAACCATTCACCAATACTCTCTCTCCTACTTATACGATACCCAACTATTCAGGAACCAATAGTGTACCAACCACATGGTCCGGAACAGGTTTTGGCTACACAACCTCGGACAATAATCTTACTGGTGGTATGGCTGATAGATTTACCAATGGAGGTCCCAAATATAGCGGTTTTCTCAACGCAGGTCCTGGTGTTCCAGTAGCAGATCACACGACAAATATCACAGGAACAACAGGTGCATTGATCAATCAACAGTTCGATATCACTCTGAGGGTTACCGCAGATGGAGGACAAGCTGCTGGACCATACAGTACGGATATAGTGTTCATAGCTATACCTAATTTTTAGGAGAGTTACATTCTCACAGATATTCAACATCCTTTCACACTCCAGATATGTACAAACAAATACCGCTACAATCAAATGAGTTCCACTATATTAAGAATGTTTTAGGCATGATATTTAGAGCCTTTACGATATTTAACGATCTGCTCATTATATCCAAACCATATCTGCTCTTGATAACCATTTTGGCTCTATACTCACTAGCTCATCCAACAGAAACCTATTCACAAAAAATCCAAGATCAACATCCGATTGGCTTAAGCATACAACCCGCAATAGCAATAATTGATATAGAAGCTGGAGAGGAGGTTCTAGGGAGGATCGGTGTTGGCAAAACAATTCCCGATCCAGTCCCGATATTTACTGAAGTCATGGAGTATTCACCACCATCCACAGATCTTTCTACCTATTCAATAGAGCTATGGGATGCATCCGATTGGGTCGAATTAGACAAAACCCCGATAATAATTGATGGCGACGATATCAAGTATCAGGAATTCAATGTTTCTGTACCAATTGAGGTTGAACCTGGTACATATTTCTGCACAATACTTTTTCAACCAGTAATGCCCTCAGATTTCTACCTCCCAGAAAGTGCAAGGGTCGTTCCTTATATAGGGAGCCTTCTTGTAGTAAATGTGTTGGGTGAGGAAAGTTCAAAGATCCCTCCGGAGATAAAAGAATTCAGATATGTCGACTCAAATAGTGAATTAAAACAGTACTTCGATACCGCACTTACTAATAATGATTCATTTTATCAAGAAATTTCTGGTGTTGTAGCGATCAGGTCTATTCTGGGAAAAGAGATCGCCGAGATAAAAGTACCCAAAACTCGTCTACTGCCAGGTGAGACTGAATCCCTCGAACTAGTTGCTTCTTCAAAGATCAGACCTGGTTTGTATACAGCACAGATGGATCTGATATCAGATCGAGGTATCAATAGCAGTAGTATATTTTTTATCTCTATTGGTGATAATTTAGATCCTGCCGTGATGTTCATCACATTCGTTGCAATAGTAACGTCCCTGATCATCCTACTCTCCAAGTACACAACATCTAGACATAGAAAGACCCGTAAACACAAGAAGTCTTAGCAAATCCCCCTTGACACTCGATTTTAAGCATGTTCTAATGGAGTTGTACTATATAGTAGATATAGTATGGACTTGTTTATATTATTTTTTATATTACTGCCCAATAATGGACAAGAAAACAATCCGGATCCTAGCGATCCTGGCTCTAGTCCTCACACCAATGCTCTCAGCATTAGTAGGTTCCGCTGAAGCAGCAGCACTTACAAGTGTGAAGGATACAGTCTCAGATTCTGGACTCTCTGCAAACTCGAATCATGAGATACGATTCGTAGCTACAAGCGGTGTTACCGTAGCTGGCACGATCACTTTAACCTTTGACGATACTGGTGATGCATACGACCTGACAGGTGTAGGATTTGCCGACATGGATCTCGATGCAGGTGTATGTTCATCCGAGACTTCTAGGACACTTGGTAGCACTGCATCTGGTGCGACCTGGGGTGTCAACGTGAATACGTCTACAGATGTCATAACCCTTACATCAGGTACAGATACGATCACCGCCGGTCACTGTGTGATCATCAAGATCGGTACAAATGCATCAGGAGGTACAAACCAGATAAACAACCCGTCTAGCGCATCCGTTTATGATTTGGATATCACCTCTGGAGCTTCAGACACAGGTAAAACCCTACTTGCAGTTCTCTCACATGTAACTGCAGATGTTACGGTTGATGAAACTTTGACATTTACAGTATCAGGTATTGCTTCAGGTGCTTGCTCTTCTCGAACAAGTGATGTTACAACAACTGCAACATCCGTTTCCTTCGGATCAGTTGTAGCAGATACATTCTATGAGGCCTGTCAAGGACTCTTAGTATCTACAAATGCTACAGGTGGATATAGCGTAACTGTACAACAGGATGGAGATCTAACCTCCGCAGGATTAGATACTGTCGATGCAGGTGTGTGTGATGGAACTTGTGATATTTCAACCGAAGATGGTTGGGCGACGCCTACCAACAACGGATTTGCATACTGTGTTGATGATGTGGCAAACACAGATGCCGTTGCTACAAACCCATGTAGTGATGGTGCAACCGCAGGATACCGATTATTTGGAACCTTAGGAACTGACACTCCAGAAGTCATCATGTCTAACAGTGGAGTAGTTAGCGGTAGTGAGATCGAAGTTGGATACCAGATCTCGATCGATGGTGCGCAACCAGCAGGTACATACTCAAACGAGTTGATCTACGTTGCTACACCAACTTACTGATCTAGATCAGTTTATAGTTGATTTCGAAGGGAGGGCTTGCCCTCCCTTTTGTTGATTAAACATAATTAATATTGTACGATGATTGATGAAGATAATTTTGTTATTAAGTCTATCATTATGAAGGGTGCATTATTAAAAGGTTTGTTATCCTTGAGCTTACTATTAACAAGCTCAGTTTTGTATACGACTTTTGTATCAGCTCAAGAAGAAACCGTAGGTCTTGCGATATCTCCTACTACTTTTGAGCTGACTGCAGATCCAGGAGATACTAAAACTGATGTTCTCAAAGTATACAATCCTACTGATGCACCTCTGACAGTCTCGATGAAAGTTGAGGATTTTGCACCTATTGGAGATGAGGGACAGGTAGTCCTTTCAGAACCGGGTGAAAATAGCACTTTTTCGATTGCAGCATGGACAACTATCACACCATCCGAATTTACCATCCAACCATTAGAACAAGTTATCGTAGATGTAGTATTTGCAGTACCTTCAAATGCAGAGCCCGGTGGACACTACGGTTCAATAGTTGCATCTCTTTCCGGAGGAACACAAGATGTCACTGGTTCTGCAGTTGGGAATGATCGAGGTTCACTAGTCTTGATGGCTATCTCTGGAGATATCGAAGAAGAATTATCCGTATCTGAATTCTCTGCTCCTTCATTTAGCGAATACGGACCTATCGATTTCGGCCTACTATTCAAAAATAATGGGAATGTACATGTCATACCAGCAGGTTTTGTTACTATCAAGAATTTACGCGGTGATGAAGTTGGTCAACTGGAGATCCCTAAGGATAAAAGGGTCTTGCCTGGTTTTGAGAGGCGTGCAGATCTCTCATGGGATGAGAAGAACTTGATCGGTAGATATACAGCAACTCTCGTTGTAAATTATGGTAGCGGTTCACAAGAAGTCCTTACTGATTCGATAACCTTTACAGTGTTTCCATGGAAGGTCGGTCTGGGAGTCGGCGTAGGTATCCTTGCAGTTGTTCTTCTGATAGTTAAAGGTAGAGCTAGGATCAAGAAAGCCGCAAAAGCCCTCGTTGGGAAGTAAAGGGCAGTCTATTAAAATATCTGCTCCATCATGATAAGCGGCAATGATAAGCCTGGACAATATGGTCATAGGTTGCTAGTACTGTTACTGTCTCCAGTACTAGCCTTGCTGATGATGTTAGTCGATCCTAAAATCACCAATGCGCTAACCCTTCTGGGTGCCGGAGACTTCGTATCATCTACAGCACCTTCTGCTCCCGGAGTTGTTCATAGTATCGGTTTTCTAACTCCGCTTAGCGGTCATCAGATCATACCTACTGACTATATAATAATCACATTTGCAAACTACTCTGATGTCACACCAGCAACTTCAAGTGTCGGATGGACAGGAGGCACACCTATCTATTCTGTTCTCGGAAATCAGGTGTTCATAACAGGTGTGAGTGCTATACAGGGTTCGGGGATCACGATATCAGGTATTACCACAACAAATCCCCCTACAGGCCAATCAGCGATCGTAAAAGTTGAGATCGCCGATGACAGTAGTGGTACAACGGTCTATGATTCAGTGAATATCGCCCCTATCCCTGCAAATAGAAATACTACAACTTCTGTCACAGTTATCTCATTCAGTTCTTCTTTTGAATTTTATGGGTATACATCTCCCAATGCATTTGTGACGATCTTGCTCAATGGGAGTGTCGCTGGTACAACTGTCGCTGATGTTAATGGGAATTTTTACAAATTGATCGCTGGTCTACAAGGAGCTACTTTATACAACATCTCCGTTTATGCTCAAGATCAGAGTTTACGCGACACACAATCTCTTACTTTTCAGGCTACTTCCTTAAACGATATGAATCTGATATTTAGTAACGTTACCATCCCTACAACCTTCGACATCGCACCAAGAACATTCTTTCAAGGAGATTTCCTTAATCTACAAGGCTCTGCACACCCCTACTCTCAGGTTACTCTTTTTATCGAGGGTTCAAATGACCATAGTTTTGTAGTACAGACGGACGAGGATGGCAAATGGACTTATAAAATGGATACACGCATCTATAAATTGAATGTCGGACCACATATCGCCTATGCAAAAGAGGTTGTACAGGGTGGATATACTAGTATATTTACACAAGAGGAAGCATTTGAGGTCAAATCGTGTAGGATCGCTGATCTTAATTGTGATAAACACGTTGACCTTACAGATTTTAGTATCCTTATGTACTATTGGAAAAAGCCTAACCCAGCAAATCATCGAGCCGATGTGAATGCAGATAGTAAAGTAGATCTGGTAGACTTTAGTTTAATGATGTTCTACTGGACAGGTTGATATGTATTAAATAGACTAGAATAAATAATGAAAAAGATGTTCACAACAATCTCTGCTTTAATACTACTGATGGTATTTCCTTCTACGGCATTTGCTGCCGCATCTCTCTTTCTAGACACACCTAGTAAAACTGTTTACCGGACAGCTTCTTTTACTGTCACCGTAAATGTGAATTCTGGGGGACAACCCACAAATTCATATCAAGCACGTGTGACATATGACTCAAATATGATCCTTCCGATATCTGCTACAAGTAGCGGGACAATTTGTACGCTTTTTATCGTAAATCCGACTCTGACAGCAAGTGAAGCTACAGTAACATGTGGTCTTGCCAATCCGGGCTATTCCGGATCAGCAGGTCGACTTATGAATCTAACATTTAGTGCTGCAAAAGCCGGTACAACAACTCTCAATATCGATAATGGTAGTTCAAAGATACTTGCAAATGATGGATTAGGTACAAATGTCATGGGTTCATCTTCAGGTCTGACCATCAACATTATCGAAAGACCCCCTTCAGCAGTAGTTATTCCTACACCCACGATAACATCAGAGATCGGAGAATCAGGTACTTGGACATCTGCAGACCAGATCGTAATGAAATGGAATAAGCCTACAGGAGCAACAAAGTTCAGTTTCTTACTGACCACTGACAAGAACGCAAAACCTTCATTAGATCCAGCGAAACTAGTATCAGATCTAACAACGACATTAAAGGATCTCGCTGAAGGAGAATACTACTTTAAGGTGGTAGCGAGCAATGGTGAAGAGTTCAGTGATATCGCGACATATACATTCAATGTAGATAGAAGTTCTCCGGAGTCATTGGATCTAGTGATACAACCGTCAGCAGAAAATCCTATCGATACAGCCCCTATCATCGGATTTAATGCTACTGACAAAGGATCCGGTATCAGTAGATATTCAATAAGTATCGATGGAGGAGATTTCTTTGACAGTACGCCACCATACTCTTTTGAGGAGATTACTGGAGGTGAACATACCATCACTGTACGAGCATACGACCTAACTGGTAATTTCACAGAAAAAACATTAACTTTCAGCGTTATAAGAATACCACCTCCTGTTATCCAAGTACCATTTGCAGATAGTGTTGTACAGATAAACGGTATGCTCTCCATATCGGGTACAGGAGAGAGAGGTACCGTCGTGCTGATATACCTTGATGGAGAACTTATCGGTACAGCACAGGTAAACAACGAAGGTATATTTTTATTTGACCATCGGACAGCGATATCCGATGGAGGACACGAGCTTTATGTAGTTTCTCGAAATCCCGGAGGGGTTCTAAGTGCAAGCTCAGACATTACAAATATCACTATCCAAAACACACTTGCGCCGGTAGCGAGTCAATCCATAGTGGATCAGATCAAAGACTCAAACATACTCACGATCTGCATGGGTACAGGATTTGTGTTAGTGATATTCTTCATACTACTCCTCTTCAGGAGGCGTAAAGAGGTCGATGAGATCGAAGATCGTTTGAATGAAGCCAGACTTGAGGTGGATCAAGAGCTTCAAAATATCGAACGTAAACTTCGTGATGAGATCGAAAAAGAGCCTCTATTAGGCAATGCACAAGGGAAAAAACTCGAACATGCAGTATCCTCAGCTATAGATAGTACTGATAAAGCTATAACTACATTGCTACATCCTGACAGGATAGTTGGCGCTAAGAAGCAGAAAAATATATCTCACAAGAAGAAAATTAAGCCCAGATCGGTTAACCCAACAGAGGTTTCCGATCATCTTTCTACAAAGAGTAGTGAGGACGTGACAACCGTACCCGTACGGTTGTCAGGTAATGGTTCTAGCATTACTCCAGAGCTGACACGACCGCAAGATACACCCGATATGTCAACCAATCCTTACGGTACAATAACAGGTGAACAGATCTCGGAACGATCTAGGCCATCTGCTGGTCTATCAGATGACTTAAGATCGAGTAGTTTGACTCCAGTTAATGGGGTTAGTACACTTTCTACAACATCCACACCAGCCGACCAACGGTCTGACACTCCGATATCAACAGATCTACCCTCTGAAACTGTAATACCACCTGACCAACGGTCTGACACTCCGATATCAACAGATCTACCCTCTGAGACTGTAATACCACAAAACACTCTTTCAGAAACCCTAACAACAGTAGATCAGCATCTATCTGATCTTATAAAACTAGATAGTGATAACAGTTATGACCAAACAGATCAGAGAATAGCTTCTTCTAATACAGATCTATCAGAGATAACCCCTAGCTCGAATGAAACTAAAGATCAACAACCAATATCTACAGATATATATGGAAATGTATCAAGTCAGACGAAAGGTAGGGATGATCTAGATCCGTCAAAGAAACCGATACAAGGTAATAACACCCCATTTCCTCCTTCTTATCAATAATTCTTCGGAATTGTCGGATTGCTAGTGATTGTCAAAATTCCTAGTATACTCGAAGTACCCGAAATGGACGGATACCGAGAGCTACTCGAATTATCCGGAATAGTCGGAGAAGTTTGTTCTGATATATTTGAAGGATTCCCTGGGATTTAACTCTCTGGTTGAATTACCCGCTCTAACAAAGAATTTCTCTGTACCATTACCTTTATAGAACACAGGTTCATCAGAACGTCTGATCGAGATCAAACATACGGTCTTTCCATCATCAGACACCTCAAATGAAACATCAAGATCTTGTGAATATTCAGCTCCGATAGAACTAGAGAATACCGTCGTCAAATGATTTTCAAATCCGTCAAGATTCTTTTTCTTCACTGTTTTAAGGTCATTCTCCAATCCGATAACCTCTCCCCTATCATTTACACCTATCAGGATCTTCCCACCTTCTGAATTCAACATCCCAACAATAGATCTCATGATCATCTGCTCAAGATCCTTGTTTACAGCACCCTGATTACTATCCCATCGAAAGGACTCTTTGAATTCGAGATTCTTGCTTTCTCCTTTGGATATCAGTTCCTCTAGTAGCTCATTCTTATCTTCTTTTGTAGGAACATCTTTTATTGAAACAAATTGCTGGATCTTCTCGATCTCCTCAGTAGCTCGAAATATATCAGGTATAACGATTATCTGTGAGTTTTTTGCATCTGCTAATTCGATAGATGCATAGTTGAGCCACCTTCCTAAGATACCCTCCTTATGTCTTATCGAGGTCAACGAAGTAAATGGGCGGATATCATTAGATTTGATAAAGATCCCCTTCTGATGAACTAACTTTTTGGGATACAACTCATAACTTTCAAAATACCAAGAGAGGAAGAGAGCTACTAAAAAGATTATCTGAAAAATACCAAGTACAAGGATACTAAAGATGGATGACGATATGACGTCAGAAAACGGGAGTTTCTCATAAAGTGCTATAAAATCAACGATAAAGGTAAAAATCGCCACAATAATTGCAACGAGTACTTCAGCCACCAATATCTTCTTGACTATAACTACTGGGCTTGGTTTTAGGGATAATGTCTTATCACTCATGATCAGAGACGTTCGTTATTATCATGATAGCCCAGGCAATAATATAATTCCAGATTTATAGTAATTATATTTATGTATACGTGAATTACTTGTGTAGGTCACAAGCACTATCTACTATTTTCTTAGTAGATAGTGTAACATGGGATATTCCATCAATACAATAACGGTAATATACCCAACACAGTTTGGTATAACCGAAACACTTTAATATACCCAACACAAACATATGAAATATTTTATGACAGTAGATTGCCTATTAGTGTAAGATGACATTTGTAAAGTTAATCTCAATTGAAATCTAAATGATCGACGTTACGTTTATCACAGCCTTTACAGCAGGTTTACTAACTTTTTTCGCACCTTGTACATTTGTTGCACTTCCCACCTTTCTTGCATATATCACTAACAATGCAACCATGGAAGATCCAGACTCAGGTGGCAGGAGATTTCGTGTAATGAGAAGTACATTACTTTATGCTGTAGGATTCATCCTTGTCTTTACACTGCTTGGATATTCGGCATCATCTATCAGCAGATCACTAAATCTCAACAAGGATCTTCTTACCCAGATCGGTGGAGTATTGATCATTCTATTAGGTTCGTTCGTTCTCTTTGGTGAAAAGATCAAAGGACTTCAATTCCTTTTTCGCGAGAAGAAGATAGGGGTTGATAAATTGAGTCGCTTTGCAGGTAGTTCGATCTATCCATTCATACTTGGATTTGTAACTGCAATTGCATGGACCCCATGTGTAGGACCGATACTTGGTGGGATCCTACTTCTTGCAGGGACTCAATCAGACACCCCTGCACAAGGCGCTTTTCTACTGACAATACACGGAATTGGAATCATGGTACCCTTTCTAGTGATCGCCCTTCTCTTTGATCGTGCATCGGGGATAGTAAAGAAATACGCT
The DNA here is from genome assembly GCA_020632395.1 of Candidatus Nomurabacteria bacterium. Taxonomy (NCBI): domain Bacteria; phylum Candidatus Nomuraibacteriota; species Candidatus Nomurabacteria bacterium. The sequence continues at coordinate 81,095 of JACKFQ010000002.1, forward strand.
AAATACACTAAAAAGATCCATACAATAAGTGGTTATCTACTCCTGATAATTGGATTATTGATGTTGACTGGAAATATGGGTAAATTCACACAGATCGTTTTTCGATTACATTCTATGTTCTGAGAACCCTCCGATTGATCTGCATAGTTATCTAAGAACGGTTACTATAATATACTGCTTTGAGGAACCTTACTTTTCTACAACTCTTTTTTCTGTACTTGGCGGTTTATCATGTATTCATAGCATCACAGAGATTTAAATATGTCTAAATATAGTACTATATTCCTCTATTTTAGGTCGTAAAAGTTTGAGTATAAGTTCGTAAGTAAATTGACACTTACTACAGACTTTTAATAAAAACCGCCATATTGTTATCAATATAGTCAACTAACTTATATCCGAATTTTTCATAAAAACCGTATGCTGTATCTTTATATTTTTCTGCACTCCGAATGATAATTTCATCATGGTTCTTATCAAATAAAACGTTCTCAAGAAACACAAGTAACTTTTTACCTGCACCTTTTCCACGTGAATTATTGTCGAGATATAATATTTTTATCTCAGCTGGATTATTTCCTTTCGACAAATATTTCACTTTAGGTAAGGGTTCCGAAATTCCACCAACTCCTATTGGAATAGCATTATCTGTTATAACCCAGAATCGAGTATTGAATTCAATTTTATTATTTATCTCATTTAATATACGTTCAATATACTTTTCGACCTCATCTTTTTCCGTCCATTGTGACAGAATTTTTCTAATAATTTCGATGTCATTCTTCTGGGGTTTCCTTATATTCATATCTGTAGCATACATTTATAACGCAATACTTCTATCTTCTTTACTGTAAATACTATGAACATTACTACATTAAATAAAAACATTCCCAAGATAGATGGTGATAATAACATTCCCGCAATTAGTTGTGCAGTAGTTGATACATTAAAAAATAAGAATACTTAAACTGCCAAGTATAGCTATGAAAGAATAAATAATTGCAATTATAAGATACCACTTATAGACTCTCTTTTGATTTTCCGTATTAAATTGAATTGTGTCAAAATTGTTATTTAAATGATTCGAAATGAAATCTACCCTCTTCCAATTTTATGAATTCAAATCTATTTAGTATAACGTTTCGGCATATCATATGTTTTCGCCTAATTTGTTGATCTATACTTAAATATTAGCTGGTTCTTTTTCATTTCAGAAGACCTTCGATTGACCTCCGAACAGAGACGAAAATATGGGGGGAAGAAAAGGACATTCCACTAAAATTATAAAAAATCTTTTTCTTGTAGCCAGACATGCCGTGTTATATGCTGTAATTTTTTTCTTATACCTTATTTCAGTCACCTTATTCCTCAGATGCCTTTCCTGTTTCCATTGTCCATCTTGTGGATCGTGGTATTTACGAGTATCGAAAGTGTAGTAGCCGACTATAGGTATGGCAGAGACAGGCAAAAAGAAATCAACCTTCCCATCAGAACCAAACGTTAAAAAAATCGGCCCCGTTTCTTGTACAATAACGTCCATAGTATCTAATTTAGTCCCTTGAGCGTTGACAATGTAGTTACGCGACCCTTCCCCTTGAACTATCTGAAAAAGAGATTGCTCATACTGCGTCTCATTATCGCCCAAAACAGCATCAACATTGAAGGACGGAGGGGCTAACTTTCTCATAGTTTCATAGTCAGGTACAAAAAATATTGTGGTTTGGGGATCATATTCTTTTTGCTCGGCGGTTTTAAATCGTTGAATCGTCCCATCAGGACTATAATCATAAACTGAACCTTTCGCGGTTAACAATGTCTATTTCCCTTGGAACTTCCTGTTCACGAAGGAAAGGCTTTGGGGATATCCGGCACTCATATATTTTGTAGAAGGTTAAAATATTATGGCAGATAGCATCGAACGTATGACGTAGGAGGTTCACTTTTGTCTTCGCTTTATGAGAAAAAACCAAAAGATTATCAATAAGATTATAACCACTGCAGAAATTCCGACAATTAGGGTGACATTTGATTTTTGTTGATTATCATTAATAATGTCATTCTGGTTATCATCATTTTTTTCAATTATTTTTGATTCACAATCTAACGCATCATCTAGCCATTCATAATCCAATGAGGGACATATTCTACCCTCTAATTCGGTTTCTTCTGCTTGTTTCCAGTCTTGTGGAAGCTTTCCACATTTATTGATGTCTTTAACAAAAGCACATTTTTGTTTAATATAATTTACTACAACATCTTCACAATCTCCTCTACTCCCCGAATGCCCTATCGTGCAGCAAAATTCACTTTTCCCTCTTGTGCCAGAACATTCATCTCCGCCATCTATTCCTTGTGAAGCAAAAACAGATGAGGACATTAATGTGTTGAACAAAATTGTAAAAATACTCGAAATAGGGTTATTTCTCATAATATTTATATTAGATTGTTAATTATAAATCTTACTAAAGTGAACCGCCGAGTAATATGTTGGAGGCAAGTTTTTGCTAAGAAAATCAGAAATCTGCTTCTTTTTTCCAACGTCTTTTGGTGACAGAAAAACCAGGAAACGTGGACCCCAATGATGATCGGTCGAACGCTCCGTATCAAATCCAAGTACCTCCGAGCCAGAACCTAGCAATCCAGCAGAGTATTTGAGTCCATGAAATTCTGTTTCGATGAGAGTTTTCACGACCTCTTTGTAAAATTGTTCACACAGTTGTTATCTTGGAATAAACTTTGTCAAATTTGAAGTATTTAGTTTTTTACTAACCTATTCGAACTTTTTGTAGAACGTTTTTTGTAGATAGCAGGTAATTGCCATTCGACTTGCATCAAAATGAGGTGTCGGGAGATTTTTTGGATCTACCCATAGCCACTCATCGCATTTTTCTGGTTCCATTATTTTCAGCTCACCGGAAAAGTCCTGGGCAAGTAAGGCGATCGAAACGTAGTGTAACCCTTCTTTGTTGTAAGTTTCTAAGTTGTTGGTTACGGCTACCACTCGTGGATTTTTAATGTCCAAGTCGGTTTCTTCTTTAATTTCTCTAATCGCGCCATCTTCAAATGTTTCGCCTGGCTCTAGATGCCCGCCTGGAATGGAATAGTATGGAGCATGGCTATTTTTTCTTTTGCCAATAAGGACTTTTCCGTCGTGATTTACAAGAATCACGCCTAATCCAACTCTTGGTATGTTTTTTTGTTTCGTCATATTTTAGAAAGGTTAGTTTAAAAATCTCGCATAACGTTTCCCGATGAAGCGAAGTTTTGCAAATTCCTTATGTAAATTAATATTTATTGGCAAAATTTGGACGGAGAAAACAATAAATTAATTTTAGCTCCGTAACTTTACTATAGTGTCCTTGAGTTTCTTCATCAAATCGTCTTTATCGGTATATTCTATAAATTTATCAGTCACGATTTTTAGTGAGCTAGATGTTCTTTGTCCTGAATGATAAATACAAATAATTGGACACTTTGACAAATCAGCCCACCCAAGCTCGATTCCCAGGCCTGTCGATGGATAAGAAACCTCCGCGATCATTAAGTCGCATGTCTTTATTATATCTCGCGTTACAAAATCACTAGCGTCTTCATAGGCTTCGTGCGGCAAGATAATTTCATGCTCCGTGTTCAATAAGCTTGAACGAATTGGTTCATATAGCTCTTTTTCAAAATCGTAATCGGTAGAGTGTCCAATATATATTTTCATAGAAGAGGGGATAAGATTAATTTATTGTTTTATGTAGTCGCATACACATTGTTAGATGATGTGACATAATGGATATGGAGTCATTTCATATAACGTTAGCGTGTATGCAAAGTATGCCTAAGAACGGAACTGATATTATCTTCTCAAGATTTAAGCGAATAGGCAAATTGGGGCGAGCCATTTTTAGAAATCAGTTGCACTGGACACGACAAAATGGCTCACAGCATAGCTGCTGTTGTGTGATGTAAAAAGAAAAGCGCTATATGCTCTTCATCTGAATCATTTTTGCCATTGCTATATATAAAACAAGACCTACCGAATAAATGATAATATAGGGGGCAATGGCAATCCAACGGTTAATGTAAAACAGATCAACATTTTGAAATGATCTTTCTATTGTCGAACCTACTACAAAAAAACTAAGAGCAACTAATGTATTGAGTAGAATTGTAAAATACTGCCTACTGTCATCAACATGTATTAACTTTGTAATGAAGTAAGCTATTACGATATAAGCAATGGCAAAAATGCTCGTAATTGGCAATTGCAAAATCCATCTGCCATCTGAAGGAACATTTAATAACACATAAATTGTGTTTGCCACAAGAATTATCAAGAAACTAATGATAACTGAATTTGCAATTGTTTTCATATGGGTTTGTTATTAAATAGTAGTAGCATTTTACCATTTCGTTTTGTTTCGTACAACGTTATGGATATGCGGAGTTTTTCTGGAACGTACTGGAGTGAAAGCGCTAGTGTACCCTGGAGTTTGTCCTTCAACCCGTTACTTCTCATCAAGATAAGAATTAATTGCTTCATCAATAATCGTAATATCTTTGATTTTTTTACTTTCAGGATTTTTACTAAATTCTTTAATCCATTCAATACAGTCATCAATATTTTCAACAACTAAATCAGAAAAGGTCAATAGAAAAGGATGAATCCAATCATCGATTTTTGTACCATCAAAAACAATATTTGATCTTCTATGATGTGTATCTTTTGGAATTATTGAAATTACAGGTCTTTTGAAATATTTTGCAATTACCATTTCTTGAGCAGTTCCAGCTCCAAGTTTCTTCTTAGAATCAACGATGATAATATCTGCTGTTTTTACGAGATTAGAATCATGACCAACTAATTGCAAAGGTTTAGTTTCATCTTTCCATGCATCACCATCTGTAATTTCAACATTGGGAATTTTTGAAAGTTTTTCTTTGTATTCAACTTTCCAATCTTTCCAATTTTCTCTAACATCATCTCCTTTTGGTATTGAACCTAATAAAAAATTTTTAAGCGTCATATATTTTGTGAAAATCCTTTATAAATTAAATCTTATTCTTCTAATGGTTGTAGGGTAAATTTCATTTAACGTTCCTGCGTATGCGATGTTTTTGCGACCAACGGGAGCAAAAATATGGGTGAAGCCCGAGCCGAGGGCTGAACCGTATATCCCTTGTTATACGCCCCGACGACAGAAAGGAGGAGAGCGCAGCGTGGCTTGAGTTCAAAAAATATTTTTCGTTCTGATTCATCAGAGAGGCTTTCGGTTATTTCTTATAAATTTGATTTTTTCGTTTTTCTTTTTCCAAGAGGGGTTAGGGATGAATTGGAAAAAATAAAAACTCCTTATTCTTTTTCATTAATAACAAACCATTCTCCTTCACTAATCACTTCAATTTTGTTGTCAATAATCTTTAATGCAGAATCATCATCAAGTGCATAAATTGTTTTGCTTATTTCTTGACCAACTTTTTCTATATTTTCTCTTCTCATTTTTTTAAACCATTCAGAATTCAAATGTGGCAAGAAATAAAAATCTACAAAGTTTAAACCTTTTAATTCTTCAGTTTCAAGCATATCTTCTTCATAAATCACTTGGGATAATTTCAATGCTAAATCAGGATTAGTAACCATACTTCCAGCAGAAACACCAACATAAACTTTATCTTTAAATAAATCAGACAACATTTCAGATAAACCTGATTTATTTAGCCATCTCATTAGATGATAAGTATTTCCTCCTTCAAAAAACAAAACATCAGCTCTTTCTAAACTCGGTTTCCATATTTTTTCATCAACAGCTGAAATATCAGTAATTTCAATTGATTTGAAATTTTGTTTTTTCAAATTCACTAAATCAGTAATTAGCCAATCTTTATCGCCCGATTCAACATTGCTTGCAGTAGGAATAAAAACAACTGTTGTTTCTTCTGGTTTCTTTCCAGTTAATTCAAACAAAGCATTGGCAATTGAATTGTTTGTTAGTCCGCTTGATGTTAATAGTAGTTTCATAATAGTAGGAGTAAAGAATTAAAATTTATAAATCAATCGTTTTCGGAACGAAGTGGAGAAAACACATTATTATCCCCCTCTTTTATTTTAGAAAAAATCAAATTTATTCCCTTTTTAGAAAGCCTATTTTCATTATTCATCTTAGAAAAATATTTTTTGAATTTCACATAACGTATCCGAATATGAGAAGTTTTTTGCCGGATTTCCCAGTATTTATGTACAGTTTAGCACATTCGTTCGACATTTGAATATGCTTTAATTGATCGCCATTCGTAGGCAAAAAATTTGGATGGAATGAAAAAGACAAGTCCTTAAATTATTCAAAAGTGTCTTTTTCATGGAACCGGATAATCAGTGTTATACGAGAGTTGAATTAAGCGGCTCCTAGCAGTTTCAACATTTTCTCAGACCAATCAGTATTGCCCTTTGTTATTTCCTCCTTGAAAAATTTTATCATCAGCTGTTTTGGCTCATCCGATATTGCACAGTGCTTAATTTCTGGCCAAAATTCACGATACCATAATCCGATATTATCATGTTTTAAGTCGCAAGCACCGCCATTTGGATCAGGTTCAATAAACAAAATCCTGTCTACGTGATTTGTAACAGAAGCTCCCAAGCATTGAATACAAGGTTCAAGCGTACTGTATAGAGAGACAATTTTTGAATTATCCTTACGAACTTCCGCCAGCTCTTTGCCGTACTTAATTATTAGAGAATTTTCGGCATGATTCACAAAGGATTTTTGTTTATTGATTTCGTTGCCAGCGACGCCAAGCGTTTTATTATTGATAGCCAAAACAGCCCCCACAGGATAGTTCCCAAGCTTGAAAGTTTCTCTAGCAATACTGATGGCCGACTCCAAGCATTGTTTATCGAATTGTGTTATTTCTTGCACCATACAGAGCTTAATTCAATTTCATATAACGTTAGGGATATACGAAGTTTTGCGGAGTGAAACGGAGCAAAATTTGGGTGAGGGGCGAGCCGAGCACCGAACCGTATATCCCTTGTTATACGCCCCGACGACCAAAGGGAGGAGAGCGCAGCGTGGTTCGTGGCGATAGCCGAGAAAGTCAGAAGTCGGCTTTTTTCTTTTTTATGAGCGCACACCTATTTTTTCTTAACAATTATCATCATATGTCCACTTAAATCAACAATTATTGGATCGGTGCAAATTTTGTTATGAATGGCTAACCAATTTTTCCATGCTTTTGGATATTTCTTTGCAAATTTATTTGTCGCTTCAGGATTTACATTTAAGCCTTCAAGACCCACTTTCTCAAGAATTTGCACATCTTTTTTGGTAAAAATGGACTCAAGCTCTGATGAGGTAAAATAATGACAATAGCCATCTCCTCTCCATTTATAATCTTCACCATCAGATACCAGTCCCTCGAAATGCTTTTTGTAAACTACTTCTTGTGGCCAACCAAGAGGAGTGGCTAGGAGTACCCCATACTTGCTCATTACTGAAACAAAAATTAAAGCACCCTTTTTTGCGACTCTAATTAATTCGTCAATTGCTTTTAGTCTTTCGGATTCTGGGCTGACATGAGAGAGTGGTCCGCCCAAGCACAATACTACATCAAAAGAATTATTTTCAAATTCAGATAAGTCTGTAATAGACCCCTCTACAATATCTTTAATTTTTGTTTGTACCTTTGCTTTTTTAATTTGTTCCCTAGCAAGTTCTAGGTGTTCTGTGACCAAATCCAGAAGAACAACATCATATCCCATTTTTGCCAATTCAATTGAGTATCTTCCGGGACCACCACCTGCGTCAAGAATTACTCCAGATTTTGGAAGATATTTTTTTAGGAATTTTATTGATGTGTCAAATTCTATTTTATGAAAGGGGTCTTGTGCTAATCTATTCCATTCATAAAGAGCATCTTTTTTGTAATTCTTTTTGGTTAGTTTTGTAGTCTTGTTTGCCATAATAATATTGTAAAGTATAAATGATTTATAATTGTTGTGTTAAGTGTGCGCTCATTCCTTCTTAATTAAAAGCCGACTTCTGATTGCGTATAACTCGTTACTATACGAAGTGTTTTCGCAATTTGTACAGAAATGCATATACTATGCGAACAGTTTCTGACAAAATAACTCTAAACTAATTATCAATATCATCTCATAAAAAACAACAAATGAAAAAAGAAATTACAGCAACTGTACGAGAATTAAAAATTCGCAATTACAGTTCTAAAACAATAAAAAGCTACACTAGTGGAATTCAAAAATACTTTCGGTTCAAGAAAAATAATTTCCAACAGCTAGATATCCACAATATACAAAACTTTTTACTCTCCTGTTCAGATAAAGGACTGTCTGCTAAGACAAGAGATCTATATTTGAATTCAATTAAATTCTATTACCACAACGTCATTAAAACTTCAAAAAAGGTAGACATCAAATCTGCAAAACAAAATAAAAGTCTCCCTGTTATATTGAATCGCAAGGAAATCACAAAGTTGAGTGAAGTCATAAATAACCCCAAACACAAATTAATCATCTTGCTAGCATATGGAGCAGGATTAAGAGTTAGCGAAGTCGTCAACTTAAAGGTCAAGGACGTAGATATTGATAATCTCACACTCCATATTAAGAAAGCCAAGGGGAAAAAGGATAGAATTACTATTATCCCAGAAAAAATTAAGGATGATCTGAAATTGATAATTAATTCAAGAGATCAAAACGAATATGTTTTTACAAGTGAACGAGGAGGAAATCTTACAACTCGTACTGCACAAAAGATTTTTACTAATGCTCTGAAAAAAGCAGGAATTAAGAAGGAGACGACATTTCATTCACTACGCCATAGCTTTGCAACTCACTTACTAGAAAACGGAGTTGATATCAGATATGTTCAAGAATTACTTGGTCATCAAAATATTAGAACCACACAAAGATATACTCAAGTTACAAATCCGAAACTAAAAAACATTAAAAGTCCCCTCTGAAAAGAAACATTTTCTAAGACTCGAACCCAATTATTAGAGTTATATAGGCATTCTTGCTTATGGAGTGATATTTACCTTACTTTGCGTCATTTCTACGAACTGCAAGATTAGTCCGCTGTATAAGGCTTTTAAAATGCTGAAGAAAAAGCTGACCTAACTGGTCGGGGAGACAGGACCATCTCGGCAAACATGCCTCGATGTATGATGCAGAATAATTCTACTGCATCATAGGTCCCTGCAGTAGGTTCAAGTCCAAATACACCATCCATACAGAGTAAACGACCACCTAACGGTGGTCATTTACTCTGTCGGGGAGACAGGACTTGAACCTGCGACCTCTGCAACCCGAATGCAGCGTTCTAGCCATCTGAACTACTCCCCGAGTACAATATTTCTCTTAGGTATATCTGGCAAATGAGCCTTATAATAACAACTTTACGAACGTAGTACTATATACGAATTCCACTATCCATCAAGACTTATTTGTTTTTTGTGCCACTTTTTCGGGTAGAAGGTTATGGATCGCAAGAAATGGCAATAATGCAAATGACCCTACGAATAGAACCGCTAAAGCAAAAGGATATCTTCGCTTGCTCTTTTCACTATTTAGGATCCAAAAACAAGATATTGTCGAGAAAACACCTATATCAATGAACATAATGCGAGCGAAAGAGCTTTCCTCCAAAACGGATCTCATCGGTATAAAATCGTTCATTAGTTGTGGGTCAAATATGGCATAGATGACCAACAATACCCATACGACGATGAATGTTATCCCTAGTCGTCTCTTCTCAGATGAATTCATGATCTTCTTTGTAACTAATAATTAAAATGTTCAACCAGAAAACAGATCAAGCCTATAGTTGCTAAGCTGCTTTACTTTTATAAACCTCTCTAACTATAAGTTAGCTGGGTAGACAACTGCTTCACCATCTCCACTACAACTGCAGGAGCCACTATACTATATGATTCTACACCATTGTCATCGATAAAAGTCCACTTCGTATCCTTCCGTACTACCTTACCATCTACTACCTCATAAGATGCACGAGGTGTTAATTCGTAATCATCAAGTATATCAGCTGCGATCTCCACCGGAACAGAATTTCTCACAAAGATCTTTGGAACGCCATGCAGGTCAAAGATCTTTCGGATCAACTCATCGTCCATCTCTATCCTTTCCCGGATAGTTTCTATGCCAAGAGAATCCCCCTCTTTCTCAACCATTCGCTCAGAGCTACATTCAGGGTTATCACAAATCAGGTAAAACTCATCCTTATCAGGGTCATAGCCAGCTTCCTTTGTGGGGAAAGCCCACAGATTTCTTGATGTATGACATTTGGGGCAGATCCTCCTGTATTTGATGCGTGTATCAATTACTGATTCGGGAACATCCAGTAGCATGAAAAGATCAGGGTCATCGCGATAATTGATCAGCTCTCTAAAATACAGTGAGTATGTCACCTGATCCATATTTCTAGGAAACCCATCAATGAACAGATTTCTCCTACCGGCCTTTTCGATCTCGCGTTTAACGAGAGCGAGAATGAACTCGGTAGGTAGAAGATGTGCGGTAGAGCGATTCATAAAGGCCTCTATTGCATCATTTATGGATATAAAACCTCTATAATTAGCTTTCAGATACTCTTCCAGAGCTTGCCTCTCTACTGGATCGTTCTTGATCTCATCAGCAGCCCTTACGATATCACCTACAGAGAGGTGTTTGATCATATCAGAGCCAAAGATCTCAGCTAAGAGCTTAGTGAAAGTTCCTTTACCTGCTTGTTTCTTTCCAAGAATGTAGACTATGAACGTATTATCTCTCATATAATCTTTCAGATCGGCAATCTCTTTACCGATCTTATCTTGAAAATATACTTGTCTTTCTGCCGGATCTGACAGATCATAACTATCACGACCTGATCTAGTCTTTGTGTTTGGCATAGGAAAATCTAACCCCTTCATTCTGTTATTCGTTAAAGATTATTTACAATTTGCGATTATCCATTCTTTTATTAGGTCCTTGAATTTCATTAGATCCTCAAAGTCTACCCATTCATCCTTAATATGCGCTGATGAGCATGTTGGCATAGTCATAAGCACTGGGATACCCTTTGCACTAAAAAATGCTGCGTCCGAACCACCATGCGATCTGATTATTTCGGGTTGGATACCATGATCATGGGTAATCTCCTGCCAGATCTTAGTCGGACCTGATCTTGGATCATTATTAACCGCACTACTCCAATGTATAGTGGTTAATAGTAGGTTACGCGATGTAAATTCTTTGGTGACAAGCTCTTGTATAATTAACGGATCAAACTCGGCAGGTATCCTTATATCAAGAAACATTTCGGCACTATCCGGCACCATATTTATAGCAGATCCACCTTTGATCATTCCAATATTTACAGTAGGTATCCAATCATTCGAAGCTGTAGGTGTTCCCCACCTAGTAATAAATTCGTCATGTAGCCAACTGTATGCTTCGGTAAGTTGATTTATAGCATTTTTGCCCAGCCATGGTCTTGCTCCATGTGCTGCCACTCCCGTTGCAGTACATTTCAGATGCCACAACCCTTTCTCAGCTACACAGATCGACCAGTTTGGTCCCGAATCAGGTAGAAATACAACTCCGGGTCGATACCCAACATCATTCAAGAGATACTGCACACCATTATCACTACCGACCTCTTCATCAGATGTGAACATAAGTGCGACATCGAGTTTATTTCCTTCTGAAATGAGTTCCTTATATGCATATATCATTGCGACATCTACCCCTTTCATATCACTAGAACCCCTTGCATAGATCCTCCCATCCTTCTCATAAGGTTCAAATTGATCACTATCCAAGGGAGGTACCACATCAACATGGCCACTCAACATGATCTTCGGTGTAAGGGTTTTTCGTTGTGAGATAACAATTGAAGGGATATCATTCTTTTCGTACTTTTCAATATTCAGATCAAGATCACTTACTAACTGTTCGACAAATTTAATCGCTTCATGGAGTTTTGGAATGTTGTCTGATGTTGACCCGATCTTTAAGAATGATAACAGAGCTTCTTTCATGGTTAAGAGGATATCATATATCAAACATTTCTGTATACTTCTATCCAGTCTTTACAACATTTGCAATATCCCCGACGCACATCCAAGCGGATGAGATCCCGTAACCCTTCTTATCGATCTCAAACGGTTTGATCTTCCTCGGTTCTTTCAGGAATACAAGAATACAATATCTTTTTTTCTCATAGTACTCATTATATGTCGTAGTTTTCATACTGATCTCGTCACCATGGTCATGTGCTATCTTCTCGAACAGCTCTTTGTTTAGATTTTCATACTGTTTTACTCTCAAGACTTCTGCACATGCAGTAACAGGATCACCCGAATATTTAAAAAACACCCGGTCACCCTTTTTTATCTTTCCCCAAGGAGCTATACGATTTACATACCATCGGGATTCGATCCTTTTCTTTCTCGAAAGTATATCCTCGATCAAACCGGAAGACCTTTTCATGATCGCCACATGATCCATAGTTTTGATGAGTTAAAAATTTTATATATAAAAAAACCGAACTTTTGTTACTAGATCTTGATGCTGGATCGTGATACTAGGTTCTAATACTTGGGCTTGATACTGGGATCTTCTTGCGAGTGAGTTTTTACTTAATGTACTACCTCAAGATCCCCTCTTACTTAAATGCCTTCGTGAGTACTTTCTGGTATGTCCTATTCGATACTTTAAGAGAGTCCTGCAGAGAGGATCCCACCAATACTTACTAAGATCCCCTGCTCTTATACCATTCTTTGAGAGTATCAAAGGAGATCCTCTGCCCAAACTCCAATGCACCAAGTTCAAAAAGCTTTAAAGCGATGAAATAGCTAATGATCAACTGCAATATCAGAGCAACTATCGATGCAACAATTTCGAATGAAGATAAGACTCCTATACCATTCCTAAAGAGCAATATCAAAGGAGAAGAAATCGGTACATAACTTAAAATTAGAGCAAGGGTTCCATCAGGATCCGCTATCAAGAAACCTATCATATACAAAGGAAGTATCGCCAACATTATAAATACAGAAGAAAAACTCTGCGATTCTTTGAGGGTTGGCATTGCCGCTCCCACACCAACCATGATATTAGCTAGTATCACAAAGCCAAGAAATGCATATAAAAATGAAGGTATGGCCTGTACCGGGTCGATACTTATCTGACTTACATCTATAGGTAATGAGGCATCCGAGATCTTTAACCCCATAACCCCTAAAGTTATCAGAAGTGTGATCTGAGTCACAACAATACCTATCAAGCCTAGCAATTTCCCTTTTATAAGATCATCTGAGCGAATAGAGGTGAGTATGATCTCCATCATTCTCGACTCTTTTTCTTCTGCCACACTTGCCAGGAGATAACTCGTGCCAGATGTTATCATCAAAAAATATATTACAAATGCTCCGATCGGAACTATGTAATCTTCAACTTTTTCCTCTACCTTTTCGCCATTTTCATATACATTCAGCTCTACTCCGGGAGGTGTTTCTAAGATCAGATACTGCGTCTGGTCAAGGGTCGAAAGCACAGAGCTACGTAATAAAGCTACTGCTGTGCTATTGTACTGATTATTCTCTATCACATTGAGATTGATCCTGTAGATCTCGATCTTTCCTTTGCCTTCCAGAAGCGACTGAGGATAATAAAAGAATACTGAGGCACCACCATCCAAAACGATCTCTTTCCCCTCCTCGATCGTAGAGACGAACTCCACACCTTCTCCTTGTACTGCTTCGGTATCAATTAGACCAGTTTCATCAAGTACCAATAATACATTATCCTTGTCGAATTTCTGGATCTCTTCGAATTTCTGCTGTGCCGTTTCTGCTGAGAACGTATTTAGTAACGAGACAATAACTATCAAAATTGGCAATAACAGGGTAGAAAGCCAAAAACTCTTCTTCCTTACTACAGTTATGTATTCTCTTTTAGCGACAAGTAGTAGTTTGTTCATTTTAGTTATTGCCTTTCATTATATCTATGAAGATCTGCTCAATAGTAGGTAAATATCGCTCAAACGATCTGATCTTCACCCCTTCATTTAATAGTTTCTTTAAAACTTCATTATCCTCTGCTGGTTTTACTGTTCTTACTAAATACCCTTCTCTAAAAGGGGTTGTACTGATACCGTCAATCTTAGGTATAGTTGTACCTTCAGGGATCACGATGTAGTACGATCCATCTGCAGCTTCTTCTCTGACCTTGTTTACACTCCCGTCCAGCGCAATACGACCGTTATGCAGTATGCCAACTTTGTTCGCGACTTTTTCGACCTCTTCTAATATGTGAGTACTAAATAGTACGGTTGTGCCATTATCTCGTAGCTCCATGATCATATCTATCAGAAGTTTTCTATTTACAGGATCAAGACCTTTTGTAGGCTCATCTAGTATAAGAAGTTTTGGTTGGTGGATGAGAGCTAAACCAAGCTGAACCTTCTGTTGTTGCCCAGATGATAGTTTTCTGATCTCTTGCGACCCCTTTTCTGCAATTCCCACACTTTCAAGATACTCTCTCGATGCTGTTGTAGCATCCTTCTTGCTCATACCTTTCAAAGTAGCGTGATACACTAGGGCATCTAATGTTCTCATACCCAAATACAGTCCTCTTTCTTCAGGAAGATAGCCTAAGATATGTGCTTGTTTCTCTGTATATCTTTGGCCATAAACAAGGAGCTCTCCTTGATAGATAGTATAGATGTTCAATAAGCATCTGATCGTTGTGGTTTTACCTGATCCGTTAGCACCTATCAGGGCATAAACTTCACCAGAGTCTATCTGAAGATCCATTTGTTTGATAACTTCTTTATTTCCGAAAGATTTATGGAATTTTGAAATATCGACTGCATGGTTCACGATAATATTGGTCTGTAATACAAGATATTGGGTCTAATTATGATTATAATACAAAATGATGTGGGTGTCAGAACTTTCTATCGGCATACAAGTATGTATATCTCCGAGCATTTAGCTTCATTTATAAATTCACAAAAAAGTGCTGATCGTAAACTTGGATTGAGTAGGCAAAGGTGATAAATTAGTATAAACATTCTCAATTATTCCAACTATGGTGTCCAAAAGTAAACAGAAAAAACGATCAAAAAACAAACAGTTCGAACTAAGGATGATACTTTTGGGGATTGTATCACTCACTCTGTTTCTAGTTTCCTTACTCATATATCTCTATAAAAGTGAGTCGATAATTGATAAATACAACATCATTGCAAGTGATTTCTCTGACAGTTCCTTCTCAATATCCTTCAGCACATTACAACCTAAGTATTTTCAAGCAGTCCTTTTAACCGAAGGAGAGGGGATCTCAAAACTGATATCTTCAAAAGCTACATCAGAGACTGAAGATATCAGGATCATCGAAAGAGTTTCTGATACTTTCAAACCCGGATATTATACCCATTATTACACATTCAAAAAAATAGATCCTAATGAGAGCTATCGGGTCGCATTAAAGGACTCTACGGGGAGATTATGGAAGACTGATAAAGTTATCTTCCCAGAGGATTGGGAGGAGAGACATAAGGTTCAGAAAGGTGACTCTGATCCATTGCCACTTTCAGGTTCTGTATCCTATGAAGGTGAATTTGTTCAAGGTGCATTGGTTTATGCAACATATAATGGCATTACGATCTCAACGATCACAGCTGAAGAAGGTAAGTTCGTTTTAGAAGCTGCAAAATTTGGTTTACACGGATCTGACTTTGAAGACACACTGTCAATACCTATAAACGTAGACCTATCATATCTAGGTGGCTACGACACCTCACTCACATACACCACAGAAGAACTTAGTAGTAGGACAGAAAAAGATCTAGGACTCATCTGGAGTACAAGAAGTATGGACTGGGGATCAGATATCATGCCGAAGAAAAAAAGTGAAAATCTTCTTGTCTCAGAGGTCTATGCCTGCTCTGCCGGACAAACAAGGATCTGTCGCTCTGATACGAGTCGTGGGAGAGCTTGTTTACCAGGTAGTACCTGTGCATGGGAGGTCGATGAAGAAGGTTACCCTATCATCTGTTCATGCACATCACAAAGCTCAGGTTCCTCTGGTACTGCTGGAAATTCGACATCAACATCAGCTCCTGACATGTCTAACGCCGGATGGGAGAATGGTGTACCGGAGGTTGGAGGGAGTACACCTCTTGATAGTCAGCTATGTGAATATAAATGTTCGGTAGCATGCTCGTCAGAGCACTCTGATGGAAATTGGTATGGTCAATGTGGTAACCCCGACAAAAGCGATGCAGGTATAGACACTTGCACTTGTATAAAGCTCGAGGGAGAGATGAGTAGCTATACAACACCAGCATATGACCCTAATCAGTTCGGTTCTGGGCAAGGAGGTTTCAATTGCCCAGCTGGTCAAGATATCTATGTGTCAAAGCCCGGGGTGATTTTTTGTGTACCTGCAGATGCACCTAAGGTAGGTTACAAGGTCGACCCATCTTTAGTACAGATATTCACAGCGATCAAAGAGGCGATCGAGTCTGTCGGGGTCAAGGCTGGACTGATCACGGGAGGTTTTGGAGGAGGAGGAGGATCATACACAACTGACAAAAGTGGAAGACCCGTCATAAGGTTAGATTGGAATGAGCCGAATGTTGCATTAACAGCTGCTCATGAAGCGATGCACCAGGCTGGTGATCAGGCAGCCTCTTGTTATAGGAGTTTACCCGTGATACATAAAGAATTTTGTGCAGATTACTGTTCCTTGAGCACACCCTTAGAGATTGGTTATGCATTTAAGTATAAAGGATCCTATAGACTTCCAATGGAGATCGCTTCAGAAGAGTGGTATGGAGGTGAGACAGATCTGGATGCGATAAGAAATAGTCAACGATATAAGAATGACTGCCTAGATCCTGACGGTATGTGCCGAGGAGGAATATGCGACATTGTGAATAAGGTGAATATAACAGATGTTGTAGGGAGACGTTACGCACAAACCCATAATGAATACAGTGACGGTGTGAGGGGTTTGGAATATGTGGGGTCTGGAATAAAGAGGAATTGGAATCTACCAGATGATGATACTGTAGGAAGCGATGATCCTGCGATCTCTGAAACAGATACTTTCGATCCTGATCGTGATGAACCTGCATCAAATGAAGCTGTTTCTAATACAGACACCCCGGTTTGTACCTATGAAGAGGTGGGAGAGATCATTTATGAATTTAAGAATGCATACTATTACGAGATACTCAGTAGTATGCCACCAGGTACAGAAGTCGATACAGAGGACCTGTTAGACTGGTTGTTAGAAAAGATCACAGATTACTATGGTTATGATCAGAACAAAGCGCAGTGCATAATTGATCATCTTGACCAGTACCCAAATCTACTGCATTTTGATTCGTTACTTGTTTGGGATGACACAAAAGATGCTTATATAGTGACCACAAACAGTATGGGTTTTGCTGATTTTGCAGGATTGATAGAGAATGGATTTGATTTGCTTGATCCTTCAGATCTAGACGAGCAAACAAGTTATTCCTTGCCCGCTATACCGAGAGTAGATACCTCTGGACTTTATGAGATCTATTCAGCTTTTCCAATCGATTACGATTCCGAGACAGGATCATTTTTGATCAGTTACGATCCGGATGTAGAAACTCAATCGGAAAGTCTGTTGCAGAAAGCTTATGCAAGCGAACCGACTGTTCATCAGATCGACCCTTCCAATGCAAAGATGTTTCTATTTACGGATACAAATGAGAATCAAAAATACGATCCAGAGGGAGAGCAAATCGAGAAATTTGCAGGTATACCTATCATAATAAAACGGGCGCCCGAACAAACCCAACATAGCTATCAATTGAACAAGGGTTTGAACATGATAGCGTTTCCTTTCGAAGCTGAAAGTTTTACAGCAAAATCACTATTAGATAAAATAAACACACAAGGTGGAGATGCAACAGAGATATCCACGATACGAGATGGTACCTGGCAGGTTTATAAGAAATCCAAATTTGTAGATTACACATATAAGGACTTCCCTATTGAGATCGGAAAAGGATATTTCGTATTTACTGAACGGGATTCTACTCTACATCTGTGGGGCAATGAAGTTGACTTTACATATGAGATCTTCTCTGGATATGGGAGTGTGGGTTTCTCGGATACTCTGATCGAACAGTATAAGACCGCATATGGATTACTCCTCGCTGATAGTCAGATATATGAGATCACAAAATATAAGGATGGAAAATTCTATTCCGTTATCAGATCCGATGGTGACATATTTGGGTATGATTATGACCTCTCAAAATATGAAGGGTATTTCATTAGAAAATTACGATCTTCAAACTGATTGGAGAAACTGATCAGTAAAGCAAATTCTACAGATCAACCAGAGAGTTGTATGTCACATTAGTAAGATTTGGTGTGCATCCACTATTCAGAAATAAACCTGTTGTGGTACCGAAGAAATCAGTATTACTGATCGTTGGATTGCATGTAACATTTGTTATATAGCCACCGTACGTCGTCCCTACCCCTGTTGCTGTAAAATCAGAACCCGATATTGAGGGGGAAGATGTTTCGACATATAAAGCATAAGAGGTCGGAGACGAGTCGATATTCTCAATATTTACAGATGTATTTGTGACTGATACTGGGGTCTTGTTTATTCTCACACCATATACCGTTCCATCTGATGATTTATTTATATTTATAGTTGAATCTGTAATTGATGAGGAGTTTATGATCCCATAAAATCCATACGTCGTAGTTCCACTCCCAGTTACTGACAAATTAGCAACTACATTATCTATCAACATAGTATTTCCAGATGATACCGGATAGAACAATCCTACTGATTTGGTCGCAGAAGTGTAATTTATCACACTATCATAGATCCGGGTCTGTGCTGCCGAATTCGTATATATGATCTTATCAATAGTATTATTCGAAGTAGCATTATTTGTAATTGTGATATCTGAATCATACATACTGAAATTCGAAGCCCAGAAGGTATTCACAATACCAACATCGTCTCTTGTGCCAGAGCCACTTTTTACTTCAAGAGCAATATTCATATTATAAAATCTACCTCCTCCTGCATTATGAGTTATCGCATATAATCCATCTCCTGCAGGAGGTTGCTTAGCGTTTACGGTTACATTATTAGCTATCATAAAGCTACCTGTCCTAGTCAAAAGTGGGTATATAGGTCCAGTATTTGTATCGATCTCGATATTCACATTCTTTACATAACAAGGATTTGCAGCACGACGAGAATATGCATCGATTGGTGCCCACCAGGATATGTTTCCCGACCGTTTTATCGTTAGATCACGTATACTTGAGGAGTTACTCATATATGCATTATTTAACAATACGGTCTTTCCGACACCAGATCCTCTAACTTCGACATATTCCTTTATATCGATACTTTCATTATATGTGCCAGGCATAACAAAGATAGTGTAACTCTTGGTTGCTGAGCTATCAGTGATCGAATTCATTGCAGAAGTGATTGTAGTATAGGTTTGTCCTGATCCGACAACAATAATATCTTCATCATTCACAGTGATAGGAGTTTGATCAGTTGGGATGAAGATCCCATCGATCATTGCAGTTCGTTGGTTAGAACCTTTTACCTTCACCTCATAACCAGTCCCTAAGCTATCATCCTCAACATCTGGGGATATTGGAATATCGACTACATAATCAGGGATCAAGTCGTCTAAACTGATCATGCCTCTGGATTCACATTCGGATCTTGGCACACCACTCTTACAAACTTCTTTGTATATTGAGCTAACCCCCTCAGGATAACCGCTATTATCGATCAGATACTGGTCTATCGCACTATACAGAGCATTTAATTCATTCTTAGTCTCTGAGACCTTTGCGGACTCGTACATCTTTGTTGGATTTATTGCAATAGCAACAACAGCACCCAATAATGCTATCAAACCGACAACGACCAAGATCTCGATAAAAGTAAATGCTGGATATGTTTTCGAATGCTTTAAAAAATATATATTATTCATATAATCTTGTTGTCTCACTGTACAAAGGCAGCAGATAAATGAACTATATCAGTACAATTTTAAAGGAATGATCAAATAATTACAAAAGTTTTTCATAGAGCCTACTTGCAAAGCGCGATACTAACTGCTATCAAAGGATATCTTTCGTATTAGGTAAGTTGGGATCAGGGATTAAATTATTCTTAATACAACTGTATGAACGAACCGCAAAATAACAATCGCATAGTACTGATCACAGGTACAAGTCGAGGAATTGGACTTGCCACAGCAAACACATTTTTACAGAAGGGGTATACAGTTCTGGGGACATCAACAAGTGGTAGATCCCCTATCTCTCATGATCATTTTAAAGCATATGAGCTTGATCTGTCGTCTCAAGATTCAATAGATTCTCTAACTAAAAAACTATTAGATGAAGGAAAACAGATCGATCATCTAATAAACAATGCTGCAATAATGATAGATCAGCAAGATGGGAAAATCGACATGAAAAGATTGCGGGATACTGTTGAAGTGAATTTATACGGTACAATATCATTAACAGAAGGATCGATCCCTATGCTTCGTACAGGAGGCTCGATCATCAATATCTCGTCAGAATTAGCCTCATTATCTCAAAGGATGACTAATAGAGCATACTCTTACAGGATCTCAAAAACAGCTTTGAATATGTATACTTTGACATTGAGTCAGAGGCTGGAGGAGAAAGGGATCAGAGTATATAGCTTTGCTCCGGGATGGGTTAAAACGGACATGGGTGGTGAGAATGCCCTCAGAGATCCAGAAGAACCTGCCTTAGAGATCTTCAGACTCAGTACATCCGAACAGAGGTCCGGGTATTTCTATGAAGTAGATAGTGTACGAGATTGGTAAAAGATGTGTGATACTATCAAACTGTTGACCCGATCGATCACCCAAGATAACAAATATCTTTCAAAGCAGTGACCAGATCTTTAGGTGGTCTATCTTCGACATTTAAAACTGAAACCCCCTCTTCAGATATTCTCTGTTTAGAGGGGGTTATTTCAGCTTTCGGTAACAATTAGTCGTCAATCTCTACAAAAAGAACCTGTCCAGCTGAGTATATTGACATACCAACACCAAAGTCGGTCTTAACTAGATCCAAACCTAATTTGGTATCTCTACTATTGGTGTTATATACTAACTCAGGGGAAACCCAATTGATCCCATCAGTGGAACGAGCTCTGACCAACTTACCAACTGAATTCAGGTAAGTTTGCCAGTAGGCTTCAATAACCCCTGACTCACGTACATAGAGTTCTACTGCACCTTGATAGTTATCAGGTCCACCTTCGATCACTGTAAGATTTTGTGTCCCATAAGGATCGATCCTAAGTAGTTGTATTTCAGAAGAAGAATTTGCAGCATCGACAGTTGCCCAACCATATAGTCTATCTCCATTTGGAAGGAATATCTGATCAACATCAACAGAATAATCACCATGAAAACCAGAATAGATCTTGTTTATCACTCGACCACTCTTCGAATAGACATCTGTTATCCTCTCAGTATTTCCAGAATCAAGCGTTGTCCATGTCGTAACAATTCCGGTTTTCTTCGAGTACTCAACATCTACAGAGATCTCATCTATGAAAGGTGATGTTTCCTTTGACACTCTCTTCAAGTCTTTCCATTCACCTGTCAGAGGATCGAAACGAGTTTCATAGATCCTAAAATTCCCTGTATTACCTTCATACAAGGAAAAAGCTGCAAAAAATGTGCAAGAATCAGTAGAAGAAACTGCAGTATTTCTGAAACGAGGAGGTCCTGCGAGAAGCATATCCTCTAATTGAATTTCCTCACCACCTGTAACCTTAGTAGCTGGCAGGTTTAATCTCGTTATGCTCCATGTCTTTCCGAGATCCTTTGATTCCGACAGATAAGCAAAAAAACTGTTGTGTACAGTTGAATACATACTTGATGCAACTACAAGGGTATCCTTACATATATGTAAAGATGGGTACTGACTATAGTTCTCATCTGTTGAAAGAAGAACATTCTGACCCCACTCTGTACTTCCAGCTTTCCTAGTGCTGTAATACAACTTACTTGGATTCTCAAAATCTCTGGAATCCTTCCAGACCGCATGTAGATTTCCATACTGATCCTGTACAACTTCAGCATGAGAGTCCACCATGTAGTCTGTAGCTGGTGGGGTATCATTGATCACGGAAACTCTGACTCCTTCGGACGAATCTCCAGCATACAGAGGTGATACCGTAGAAAGCACCACTGCTACAAGGGAGAGAAATGAAATAAATTTTCGCATATGCGAATAGTAAAAATTTAGATAGGATAATAAACGAATATCTATGATTAAAGTAACATACAGGGGTGCAATACCTTTCTCGATGATAACCTATAGTGTACAATTCTGATCGAATTAATGATATTAAGTTATGAACACTGAGCAATTCGTTCCAGGTGAATATGGTGTATCTATTTCCGACAGGGTTCTCGGTCGGTTAATTGAGGTATTTGGATCTGCGGCTTTAACTGGGTCTCAAGATTCTCAATGGCATATTTACCCTAATTCACACGAAGCATTAGATGGTATATCACATACGATAACATATGAGCAGATACAGGCATTCTCACCTGCCATGCTTCTCGTGCTGTTACTGATAATAGAAGAATCTGATGAAGAGTCTTATCTTGCTGCTATGGAAAATCAAGCATATAGGCCAACATATACCAGAACAGCTGAGACTGATGAAGAATTGAATCCTGATTTGGATGAAGTACCGCAGAACCATGCCAGAGGTCTCATTCAAGATCTTTTAGCTTTGAAACTACGTGACACTGACATGGTCCCTGGATTTGCAAATGATGTTGCGAGATATCTCTCAACAGACCCTGCTTTATCAGAAGCATCCATTAGAAGATCATTCTGGGAAATACAGGCTGCTTTCTATCAGATTCTGGACGATGATCGGGAACTATTTGAGAAAAACCTTAGATGTTTCTTGGATCGATCATATGTGATCGATCCCAATTGGGGTCTAGTCGTTGATACCTTCCTCAACTCAAAACTCGAATTTGAAAAGATCCCACCTGAAGCATTCGAAGCTAAAGAAATAACTATTTTTTCAAGAAACCAGGATATTTTTGATTATGTTATCGATTACCTACTCCATCATATAAGGACCCAAAGTCTAACCAGAAAACAAGTAGACAATATAGTATCCTTACTACTACACAATTACATGGCTGGTAATGATGTGATGATTGCTTTTGATATGCTCATACGTCGGAGAGGAGCAAATTTTGATATCCTTGTTTTCGCTAAAAAGAATCCAACAGTCTCAAAAAAGATACTAGAACACATATTTCATTTACTTTTAACAGAACCAGACACAAATTATCCTGTTGATGTTCAAAAGACCTTGGTAGAGGGATGGATACTTCTAGTTAGATTACCTGTTTTAAAAATATGTCAAATACCTTTTGCTAAAGAAATCTTAGAAAAATATGCGTCTAGTCTAAAGATACCCCCTAGTGTAGCAGTCGGATTGCTTACTAAACGGCAAGATACTCAACAGGTGTTAGTCTCTTCAGACTCTGAGGAAGAATGCCAAGAATCTAGGAGAATACCAGCAACACATTATCTGCCTACTGAAATTACTACCAGATTAATCTCACATTTTCAGTGGGAAGAGCTTTCAACTGTAGGAATAGATCTTGATAAACTCTCGCTCGTGCAAGTTTTCCAATTAATTTTCTGGTTTTGGACAAATGGATATGATTTCGACATATATTATGGTATTCCCGCCCAAAACCCAGATCGATCTATCCCAATTTTTGTAAAAAACCTGTCGAAACATCTGGAGCATCTATTGAAAAGATCAAATGCTGGGGAGCTTGATTCATTTTGTCAGGTTCTTGCAGAAAAGTTGAACCATGGTGAACCTACAGCAGGTATCAATCCATACATATACGCAGACACCGTCTCAAGATTTCTTGTAGAGTACATAGAACCAGAGCTGAGACTTACGTTGTTGAAATCATTACAATGTGTAGATTACCCAACCGCCATAGTTTTAGCCCACAACCTTAACATGGAACAAGAGCTATACCAAAACCCTCCTGACCAGAAAATCCCTGTAATAAACGCGATCCGTTCTGATGCAGAGTTCTCACTCAACGTTCTAAGGACGATTATCGACAATAACCATGAGTATCCAAACACTCCATCTCATGTCTACTTGTTACTGCTACGAAAATCACTTTTTCCCCGAGGAAACAAACTTTTTACAATGACGGATAAGACACTCTTACGGAAAATATTGGGAAAAGTAGAACGTTCTGATCGAAACCAAATTCTCGATGAGCTAATAGAAAGAATATTTTGGACATATTCCCAACAAACCCAAGACCTGTTAAGGCTTTCGGCTTTCCTCGAGCTAGCTACGCCATCAGAGGTATATGCTTTTTATAGAAAACTTTATTTCATAGGTCAGGAGGATCCTAGAATGAGAGAACATGTTCTTAAACATACGAAATTATTGATGGGTACGTTACCTATAGCAAATAAGATTGCTATGGCGTCTAAGTCGCTCCCGCGACCTTACGGTCGGGGTTTCGGCTCTTCATTCAAATGAAGGATATTCATACTGAAAAGTGTTCCGGAGTAAATGTACAGATGCCTTGTGTATAGTGGTAATTCGTGTCAACAATTCTTTATCAGGATGCAGTTCATTATCAAATACAATTTGTGTCTCAGTTAAGAAATAGAGTTTACTTCAAAGAATAAACTTTCACAAAGACTTAAGTATGATCAACAAGATCCAACCTCATAGTATAGAACGACTCACCTGGTGGGTAATCAGCGATCTCACCGATGATATAGAACCCGAAATTCATGTAAAATTCTAAAGCTTGGAAACTGTATGTTTCTAGGAAAATATACGAGCAGTTTTTCGATCGTGCAATTTTTATTGCACAGTCCAATAATTTACTTCCTATACCAGATCTTCTGTGGCGATCTTCAACGTATAGGTTCTCGATCTTCATACATTTCCAATAGATCTGTGCATGTAGACCAGCGATCAGTTCTCGTTCTGAATGCTCTTTAATATTTATGTACTGGATCGATCCATCTCTTCTGTATTCATGATGATATTTAGAGTTAACATTGTTGTAAGTTCGGATCTTATTCTTTAACCACTCTTCAAAATCTTGTTGTTGAGTATAAGTTACTTTCAAACTGATGATGTTTAGGTTAATTTGTTAATTATATTGATCTATAAATACTTTAGCGATGCTATATGAACTTTAGTTAGCCGCTTGATCCGGGCCTGCTATGCAGATCATTATCTGCGCACGATCTCCTTAGCAGCCCTTACGGACCGTCTATCGTCTGGTCGGGGAGACAGGACCATCTCGGCAAATATGCCTCGATGTATGATGCAGAATAATTCTACTGCATCATAGGTCCCTGCAGCAGGTTCAAGTCCAAATACACCATCCATACAAAGTAAACGACCACCTAACGGTGGTCATTTACTCTGTCGGGGAGACAGGACTTGAACCTGCGACCTCTTGCACCCCATGCAAGCGCTCTAGCCATCTGAACTACTCCCCGATAAGGATATTGTACATTATGAGAACGAAAATAGTAACAGGAAAAGGGCTGTGTGCCCTTTTCAAGAAATATGTTAATAGTAATGAGAGCCAATAATTATCACAACGTAACTTCAAGAATTATCCACAAGCCATCCTCTCCTCGATCATCTGTTTTCAATTCGAAACTCTTTTCTGATGTAAACGCAAATTTATAACTACTTCCGCTATCGGTAGGCATCCATGTTAGCTCAGGTAATTGATTACCCAGATCGGTCACTGTTTCTTCTTTTGCTACATAGTCTTTGACAAGATCTCCATACTCAGCCATAAGAGTTCCGTCTTCCAGCTGATAAACTTTGATCATAGGGTAAGGCTTATCTTCAGAAGCTCTTACCTTCCATTCAAACATGAATTTTCCTCCAGCAACTTCGTACGAATAACCCACTACTGATGCACCATCAGCTGAACTTGCTGTACCTATAGTCAATTCTCCTGCATCTGTCACAATCTGTTCCTCCTCAACAGGGTCTGTTGTAACGGTATCTTCATCAGGCATATCAACTACAGTATTATCTGCATCACTCCCCTCATCATCAGGCTCATCTAATACTGGGTCATCATTTTCATCTACCTTATCTCCTGTATCATCGACCTTATCATCTTCCTCTCCAACGATAGTTACGTTCTCGAAATTTTCTTCTTCAACTTTATCGTCATCTTTTCTGAACAGTCCTATCAGTAAAGCTCCTGAGAGCAGAATTACTGCAAGTACGGCGAGTTTTTTAAACATCCTTTTGGGTATGTCAATTTAGTAATTACCTTATTATACGATATGCTCTCCTCATAGCAACAAGGCAACTTTCATGGCAATTTCTAATGTGCTACTATTGTATATATAAAATGCCCAATTAGAATGAAAGAAAAGAACATCACAGTAAGTGACATCCAAGAAACACCTAAAGAAGATAAGGAGGTGCAAATATCTATCGAAGGAGAATCCCCAAAAAGAAAAAAAGCTCCTCCCACAATATTCCAAATTATTAAATCTCGATTCTTTAACCGTACAGTCGGTGTGATATTGCTTATGACAATTACTACTCTGTCTGTATTTGGATGGCTACTCTACACAGTTATCTCGTTTAATCCTCCATCATCAACTGCACTATCAAAATTCACTGAAGATTTCATCCTACCAGTGACCCTAGAACGACACCCACTTACTAGCTACGGACTGATCGAACCTTCAGAGCCCAGGATCAAAGAGAACCCTATCAATGGCAATCTACTAACGGCTTCTGAGTTCGACGAATACTCTGATAGAAGACCAGTCGCAGTGATGATCAATAACCACTATGCCGCAAGACCCAGCTCAAATCTACAGAAAGCCGATATCATCTATGAAACCCTCGTAGAATCAGGAATTACCCGTCATATGGCAGTGTTTTGGCAAAATGCAGTAACTAAGGTAGGTTCGATCAGAAGTGCAAGACAACCCTACCTAGAGTGGCTAAGCGAATATGATGCTATCTATATCCACGATGGGTATGCATCAAGTACAGATCCCCGTATCAACGCAGGTGGTAATATTTGGAACTATGATATACATTCGATATCAACACAGGGTGCATGGAGAGATAGTACAAGATTTGCTCCCCACGATGAATACTCATCTATTGCCTACGCATTAGACATTGGCGAGAAGAATGGCTGGACTGGAATGATATCCGACTTTGCACCATGGAAATTCAAGAACGACGCAACATCAGAAGAAAGAGGAGATCTCGACCGCGTGGACATCAAATTCCATACTCGGCTTACTAATGGTGGTATGTATGATGTTTCCTGGCAGTATCAGAAAAACACCAATAGTCTTCTCAGAAGTATCGGAGGTGTGCCAGATATTGACCTCGAAAGTGGCGATCAGTTACGCGCAAAGACTGTCATTATCCAAGAGACCTCAATAATTCCTTCTGGTGACGAGAAAGCACATGTGATAACCAGGACAACCGGAGAAGGTGATGCTCTGATCATCCAAGATGGGAAAGTGATCGAAGGTAAGTGGGAAAAGAAATCAAGAACAAGTAGAACTAGATACTATAATCGTGATGGTAGAGAGCTTCTTATCAATCGTGGACTGATTTGGGTAGAGATCATTTCCACAGATGACAGTTCCTTTGCTATAATAGAGCAATAATATTATCCACTTGATACATGCTAAGTAAACTCTTCATCTCAAAGGTGAGGATCAAGATGCTCAATCAATTCCTAATGGATCCCCAACAGGAGTACCATGTAAGGGGCTTGGTTCGGATACTTGAAGAGGAGATAAATGCAGTTCGAAGAGAGCTTCAGAACCTCGAATCTGCGGGTATCCTGATCTCAAAAAGGAAAGGTAATAAACTCTTCTATAAATTAGATGAAAGTTGCAGATACCTTGTGGATCTAACAAGACTTATGTATCAAGACCGAGATGACATAGTCGAGATACATACAGCAATTTCGAAAGTCTCAAATATCCAGATGGCGTTGATCACAGAGAATTACCTGAAGAACTCCTATGAACACGATTACGATATTGATATGCTGATACTCGGAGAGGTCGATGTGAATGAACTTACTGTAGCGATCAAAAAGATAGAGGAGAAGCTCGGAAAAGAATTGCGTGTGACAGTACTACATCAGAAAGATCTAGAGTTCTCATATAAGAAAAGAGATGATTTCTTGCTAAACATACTCCGGGGGGATAAAATCTTCCTGATCGGATCAGATAAAGATCTCATATGAAATGAATATCAAAATCAAACGAATATTACCTAAAAGCTTTGACCTGAAACGGTATTCCGTGATCTTAGGCTTATCACTTATCACTACGATAATGCTCGCATCAGCACTTATAGCTATGCCATATACAGAAAAGATCTCCTCCAAACTTCAATACGATCTAAACCTAAAAGAGAACAGCTACAAAGCACGAAGGTACACAGTAGAATTAGATCTGACAAATGAAGATCCTGATAAAGTGGAACAGAAGATCGTACGCACCAAAGATATCATAATGAAACGATTACTGGATTACGGTGTTGAGAGCGTTTCGATCACTGAAGCAAATGATACAGATCCATCAGACGACATTACAGCTGAAGTATCAAATGAAGGCATACCCGTCGAAACAACCGGATTGCAGGATGACACATCAGGCGATAAAGAACAGAAGCGATATCTTGATATACAGGTAGATACATCAAAAGATATCGACATAATAAGTCAGATCATCAGATCTAGATCTTTTATACGGATAGTCACCCCAAAGGAAGATGTTGATTTTAACAATCCCGATGACCAGATAGCCCAGTATTTACCTGATAATTATAATGATACTAAGTTCACAAGATATTCCTTTCGAAATATTGCCATAAAAGAACTACCTACCTCGACAGGAGGTACTGCATATTTTGGTATATATAAAGTCAATCCAACAGACAAAGGGGACTTCCTTGATCTACTGGACAAATATGCAGGACAGCGGATCGGTATAGAGATAGATGGTTTCGTATCGCCCACTTTAGTACCCTCACAATTTGACCGAGGTGCTCAAACAAATAGAAGTGTCAACCCCGAGTTTGCTCCTGTAGTTGGTCAGAACAGATCTGAAGCTCAGATAGCAGACATCCTTCTCAATAGTGGTGTTATACCATTGCAATATAGTGTGACCGACGAAGTAGATCTTGCATCTTCCGTTATAAAACCCGACTACCCTACTGCATTATTTGCTATCTTGGCTGGTGTGATCGCAACTATCGGATTTATTGGATTTAGAAATAGAAAAGAGCAGGAGGAAACAGTTATCTTCTTCCTTTCTGCGATAGGTACTCTAAGCGTTTGGATCACCTATCTTAAATTCTTCTATCTGCCAGTAGATCTAGATGTAATGATCCTTACAGGATTTATATTGATCTATCTTGTAAAGCTATTTACATATAGACGTAAGGGAACTTTCGAATTGGAAATTGTCGTATTAGCGACATCAATAATGTTCGTATGGCTAACAGGAGGTTATACAGACCTACTAGCCAAGGCTGTGCTAGAAGTGGCGTTATTTGCGCTCATTATAGTCAATATGATGGGCTACTACATCAATAATATCAGGAGATACCTACTGAAATGATAGACAGCTTAATAAGACTGTTCGATATGACAACTTGGTATGAACTCAAAATACTGATCGGTGCATCTCTGATCATATCTGTGACATTCTCAGCATTCAATTATTATAAGAGTAGATCATACAAGCTGACCGCTTTTCCGATGTTATCACTTCTTTTCTCAATGATGACATTCCTACTGCTCTCATATCTAAACGAGAAGCTGTTTGGCGAAATGGAAGGTGGTTATCTACAGGCAGGATTTTTCCTCACATTCATGATCACAACGCTTAATTGTGCGATCTATATTTTTGAATACTCATCAGAGATAAAAAAGAAATCTTTTGATCCTGATCATGTAAATAGACATCATTTTGCTTCAACATTAAATACAGTAGTTATGATGGTGTTACTCGGGGTATCTTTTGGATTTTTCACTCCAACAGTACTTGGACAGACAGTTGTCATCACCGCTTTATCATCGATCATAACTGTAGCACTGAATCATCTGTATGCATTTAGATCGATCCGTGACGATCAATGAGCTCTGACAAGAGCATAAAACACCCTATCATCGTGCTAACGGGTTGTACTGCATCTGGGAAGTCCTCAATGGCCCTAGAACTTGCAAAACAGTACAAATGGCCCATCATCAACGCCGACAGCAAACAGGTCTACAAAGAGCTTTCTATCGGCACAGATAAACCTATTGCTGACAAAATCATATCTGATCGACATTGGATCGTATCTGAAGTTGATCACTATCTCTATGGGTATGTAAGCCTAACTGAGGGTTACAATGTATCAAGATATCAGGCTGATGTTAGCTCTCTACTACACAACACCACAACAACTGCCTTAATGGTTGGAGGAACCGGATTATATATCGATGCTGTGACAATGGGATTTCAACTTCCTGCCACGACTAATGATCCTGAAGATCTGTCTGACAGATCTATCGAAGATCTACATTCGATGCTCGGAAAAAAGACCCTCGCGTTAAATCCTTCAGATAAAATGAATCGCCGAAGACTGATCCGACTGATAGAAAGCTCCGGTATGAGAGGTTCAAAAAAAGAACCACTCGATCACCTGTATCTTGTCCTCGATCGCACCAAAGAGGATCTAAGAAGACGATCAGAGCAAAGAATTGATGAGATGTTCAATAATGGTCTCCCAGAGGAGGCAGAAACTTTGAAAGAGCTGATCTGTAGCAAAGATGGTGTCAATGTGATCGGATATAAGGAATTTAGGGAATATTTTGAAGGAAAGATCTCGTTAATACAGGTCAAGCAGAACATACTAACGCATACAAGACAGTATGCAAAGCGTCAACGGACATGGTTTAGACGAAGAAAAGATGCGATCTTCATCAAGAACATAAGTGAAGCTAGGTCTCAGATAGAAAATTTCTTTAACGATCGATAGCTACCCTTTTCTGAGTGTACTAAGTGGAATGCATCTACATCAAATCGAATTTCCTTTAGTATACTGCTGTTAAGTTCGTCTAATGAATGAGAAAGGTTTCTGTACTCCTCCTCTGACAGATCTTTCCTTACCCTTCCAAGTGTAATATGTGGAATAAACTTTCTATCTCTCCTATATCCAAGCTTTTTGGATAGGTCGTATACTAATTCTCGTAATTCTTCCGCTCCATCAAAAACTGGCATAAATACCAACTCCTTATTCTGTCTTGATATCCCCAATCTAACCTGTCGTACAGAGATCTTAAAGGACTTTCGTTTAAAATACCTTAATTTCAGGTTTAGGAGCTGTCTTTGTATTAGATTGAATTTTGGTCCAAAGAAAAGAAGTGTTATGTGGTAGCTGTTCCTGTCAACGTAGTTGACAGGAACAGCTTGATTGTCGAAGACCTTTCCTGCCTCAGCCAAGGTCTTGCTTATTTTCAGACAAGTTTCTTTATCTGGGAAAACGCCAAGGAAATAGTTCATCACCTAGATATCTTATCCTTACCGATAAATTCTCTCAATACTTCTGGAATTGTGATCGATCCATCTGGGTTCTGATATGTCTCGACTATGGCAACCATCAATCGACTGGTTGCTAGACCAGAAGCGTTCAATGAATGCATCAATTTTGGTTTACCACCATCTGTTGGTCGATATCTCATATTTCCCCTACGGGTTTGGTAATCCCGAGCATTCGATATCGAGCTAACTTCGATATATCGGTCAAGTACAGGCAAATAAACCTCGATGTCATATGTCTTTGCCATACCTGCAGAACAGTCTCCTGCAGCTAACTTCATGACGTTGTGGTGTAACCCCAATTTTTCAACCAGATTTGCCGCCTTATTCACTAATTCTATAAATGCCTCATCTGAGCCTTCTTCTGTTGTATATTGAAACATTTCTACTTTATTGAACTGATGCATTCTGATCAATCCTCTCTCATTTGCACGATAACTCCCTGCCTCTTTTCGATAACACGGAGTGTATGCAAATAGTTTTCGAGGTAGCTCTGCCTCTTCCAAGATCTCATCTCTGTATAGGTTGGCAAGTGCGGTTTCGGCAGTAGGGAGAAGACACGAGCCATCCGTTGTCCAATATACATCATCTCTAAACTTCGGAAGTTGACCTGCTACATAGGCTGATTGTTCAGTAAGGAGATGTGGTGGTAGTATCATTGTATAGCCATCTCTCACATGTTCTCTGATAAAAAACTGCAACAGTGCCCACTCGAGCAAGGCTCCATCTCCGACATACATTGCCATCTGGGCACCTCCTAACTTTGCTGCCCTCTCAAAATCAAAGATCCCTAATTCATCTGCAAGTACGGTGTGATCCTTCAACTCAAAGTCGAATGTCGGTTTCTCACCAAATGTTCTTTCTATCTGATTATTCTCTTTTTCTCCCGGTAGAACATCATCATCCGGAATATTCGGAAGTATCTCTACAGCATGTGTGAGTGCCTCATCAGCTGTTTTCACCTGATCTTCGGCCTCTTTCACCTCCGATGATTTTGCTTTGAGGTCAGCCACGAGTTTCTTGAACTCATCACTACCTTTATCTGTACTGGCCATCTTTTCATTATAAGAGTTCTGTTCAGCTCTTAGCTGTTCAAATCTCTTAAGTGCTTCTTGCTTCTTGTCGTAAAGATCTATCACTCCTTCCAGATCAAGATCTTTTAGATCCATTCTTTTCAGCAGAGCATTTCTGACATATTCGGTTTCATTGATTATTCGCTTAATATCTATCATTTGAGTACTAGTAAAATTTATGATCGAAAAGGATAACTACTTTAGCCCCAGCTCGTTCTTGATCCCTCTCATGGCGTTGATGACAGTTTCTATATGTTCATCGAGTGTGACTCCCAGTTCAGAGATACCGATCTCTATATCTTCTCGTTTTACACCTTTTGCAAATGCCTTATCTTTAAGCTTCTTCTTGACCGATTTTACCTCAAGGTCTGAGATCTGTCTCGGCCTAGGTAATGCACATGCTACTATAAATCCTGTTAGTTCATCAACTGCAAAAAGAGCCTTGGCCATTAAGGTTGGCCGAGAGAGTGGCAATCCTCCGTCTACATGTCCAACTATTGCCTGGATCACATCCTCACCGATGCCTTTACTTCTTAGTAACTGATATCCCCATTCTGATGGATGTTCATTACCCATCTTCTCATAATCAAAGTCGTGTAAAAGTCCTGTTATAGCCCATCTTTCTTCATCTTCGCCATATTTGCGTGCATACGCGCGCATAGCACACTCCACAGCAAGCATGTGTTTAACAAGATTTTCATTTTTTGTGTATTCTTTCACCAGTTGTAATGCTTCATCTCTACTCATGATATCCTGTCGATGATATAAAACTATTTAGCTATTATAATGCAAATGAGAACAGTTGTAAGCTATCTAACCGCCAGCACTTGTATATGATCTGATAGAGAAGTTCCATACCTGTAGAGCTATGAACAGTGTTGTCACAGCAGCAATGATAGAGAACCAAACAAAGTCCCATGTATATGTACCTGATAGCAGACGTGTTGGAACTACTGCTATGAATGCGATAGGAAATATTGTGAACATGAGGATCTTTATATTCTGAGAGAATATATCGATCGGAAATGATCCTACTTTGCTTATACCCTTTAAGAATTCGAGGATTCCGTTCTTCACTGATATGAAATTCATCGCAGCAACAGAAATGTTCAAGGAGAACCATACTATAAAGGCTGACAGCAGACAGATGATCGAACCCAATATCCCTATCCATGTAATCTCGTTCATATGACGGATCACATAGTATCCAACCATAAGAATTCCGGGAACCGCTGGTATCGCATCATCTATAAAGAACTCCATTAAGCTGGCAGAAAATACCGAACCAGTAGGATAAAGCAACAAAAGATCAAATTCCCCCCGCAACACTTTCTCTTCTAATCTCCAAAGGTTCACATTGAATATTCCCCAACCGAGATAAATGACAATATTGTAAAACCCTACCAAGAGATAGTACTCATCTACTGTCCATCCTCGGATATATTCACTTTCAGCAAATACAGATCTGATCAGAAGTACTTGGATCGCAACGATCAGAAACATCCTAACTACTTTTGAAAAAAACTCGAATCGATATGTCATGGCCTTGGTGAGGCTTTTACGCAAAACTGCAAACCAAACTTTTGGGTAGTAGATGAGCAGTGTTCTCATTGTTGTTTTATATCCCTTCAGCCTCATATCTGCGAATCGCCATTTTATATGTAAATTGGTAGATAAAAGATAGTGCCACTAGCCAAAAAAGTGCTATACCGAAGCCTCTACCTATCTGATCATGAGTAAGATCTCCAGATATGATCTCTATGGGAAATGAGAGTACATATCTGAACGGTAGCATCTCAAACAGGAAAAAGGCTCCAACAGCTAGCACTTTGAGCGGGATATACTCTCCGGAGAGTATTGATACAAAATTTATGTATAAAGCTCGTAGACCGTATATCTGTTTGCTGAAGAAAGCTACTAAAGCGAAGATATTGCCCAGTATGAAATTCATGATATATCCGATCAGTAGTGCGAAAAGAAATAGGGTAAAAGAGTTGGGCGTGAGCTCATAACTTATTAGGTCTCTAAATAGATAGTAACCGACCAAAAGAAATGGCAGTATAAGAAGTAATCGAATGGTCCTAATTGCCATACTCATACCTAGCATTTCAGACATATAGCTGAACGGTTTGACCAGATATTTTGAGAATTCTCCTTTGATTATTGAATTTGATATGAACTGTATAGACCAATCTTGTGTCAGTCTGCCAACTATCGTAACCATAAAGTAGTATGATACCATCTGATCTGCAGTAAAGTCCCTATCTCCCGTACTTGCAACAACACTCCAAAGGGTTGCGAATATCAACGGCTGTGTGGCATCAGAGATCACCCACAGAAGGATCTGCCATCGATAGGTCAGTTCAGAAGAAATGCCCATCTTGAACTCCATCAAGGCTACTTTAAAGAATTGTGCGATCCTTGAGATTGTTTCCATTTATGTAAATCTGATCTGTTCACTCTCTAATATACCATCCTTCTTGTTCAGGGAGGTCCTTCTCTTTATTCTGTTTCGTTTCTTTTCTTCGTTTTTTTGCGTTCTTTCACCTTTGTCAGGATCATCATTTGGAGATCTTTTGACTTTCACTGATCTACTTTTTTTAGATATTGCATCAGGTTCTTTCTGAGCGCTCTTCCCTTCGTTCGATATTTTAGCTTTATTACCTTTATTCTTTTTTCGTGTACCCTTTTTACGAGGTTTGCTTGCTGATTGGTCTTGTTTTGTGACTATATCATCTGTCTTTCCTGCTTCTTTTCTCTCATTCTCAAGCTCTTTCAATTTCCACATAAACAATTTCCCTCTATTTTTTGCATTTGGATAATCTACAGCAAATGAAAATGCCTGCATTATCAATGCACGAGGTTTCTCTTTTGCGAGTTTGATGTATAAAGATGACCTTGCGGTATCCTCTAATTTTGAGGCGATACGAAGTCCGAAATCTTGATATTCTCTACTAACATACTTTCGTCTTTCGACGAAGTCTTTGATAAGATCATCTTTACTGGATATCAATTTCTTTATGGATTCCATTACGTCCTTTATTTTTCAGGGGTAGCCTGATCACTTCAGTTTCGGGAGTCGATCAAACACTGCAAAATCTCCGTATTCTTTCAGTAATTTGTTGGCATCGTCTTCATCTCCCTGTTCCATTATTCTCAATGTGAGGTGTGATAATGCCTCGAGATCTGATGCTAGCTGAGTGTAGTCGATTGCCATCTTCCCATCTTCGACTTTGAATGCTCCAGATCGGAATCCGATATTGAACATAACAGCGAATCCTTTTGCATAATCCAATAGAGCCCCACTCTCTTGATAATGATTACACATATCTGTCGCAAATATAGCAAAGGCCATTAACAGATCTTGATACTGTTCTAGCGTACTAAATCCATTCAGTATGTGGTATTTTGCACTATCTAAACCTACTGCGTGTGCATTCAACTCACGAATGAAATCGTAATTCGATTTGAGTCGGCTCTCTGTACTAGAGAATTTTACCGTACCTTCAGCGATCTCATGTAATGCAACCCAATTGAACATTGCTGCACGAAGTTTCTCCACATGCTCTTCGTCACAGTTGTCACAGAAGAATTTCATCAGTGGAACATGTCTCTTATCAAATTTCATACTCATAGATGTTGTGAAAACAACAACTTTTGTACCGTATTTCTTAACAAGCTCGGGTTCATTTGGTAGGTTAGCACTAGAAACTAAATGTGTTGATTGCCTACCTGCAAACATCAATACATCATCTATACGTACTTGTATCTGATTTTTCTCTAATTTTGAACCAAAAGATGTTTCTGGCTGAGGGAGTCTGATGTTCTTCATCACATCTATCATATTCAGGATATCTTGGGTGGCTGTTTGATTCAACACACGCAGATTGAACTGGAATGTTTTCTTTCTTCCTAATAGATTATCCTCATAGGTTTCAAAAGGTCCTGCTGAGAACTCGATCTTGGTTTGAGGGTTTTCTAAAAATGCAATAAGTGAAGCTTGATAATCTCCTGCCGAACAAGCCTTAATGACCTTATCAATATAGATCTTCAGATCAGGATCATCACTCGCATCCTTAGCTTGTGTAAGTAGAGCAGAGAACTCTTTGAGATCATCTCCGTACTCATCTATATAATCAACTGCTTCTAACTTCCCATTGACCCGTCTAACCAATGTAGTCCCAGAGAGTAAAGCCGGATCCTTCTCTGCGGCAGCTAAAATCTCTTCCTTGGTCGCATCCTCGGGATATACGGTCAAACGTCCTGTGTCTTGATCTACTTGGCGTTGCCAGACCTTATGGATAACATTGCCGGCTTCTAAAAGTATATCAACAACTCTTCTTTCGCTCTCAGAAAGCATGCTTTTATCATACTCGAACAATCTAACGTTCTGCATATTATCCTGGTTGAAAGATTATTTTATTTCCAATACTCGATACTCCTTTTCTACTATTCCTGTTGATACAACGACTGTATCTCCTACTCGTTTTCCGATCAAAGCACGACCCACTGGTGATTCATCAGATATCTTCTTATTGATTGGATCGGCTTCCAAGGAATTTACTATCGTATACTCTTCCTCATATTGTCCAAAACCTACCCTTACTACTGATCCTATCTCAACTTGACTAGAGTTTGGGTTATCATGAACAATATCGTAGCTTGACAGTATCTCCTTTAACTCAAGAATCCTCTTTTCTAGATATCTTTGATCCTCAAATACATCTGAAAATGTAACGTCATCCTGATCATTTGGGAGACTTCGTAGCCAATCTAAACTATCTGCTATCTTCTCTCTGCCCTTGGTTTGCAGGTCTTTTAATTCGTTCTCAAGTTGCTCGACTTTTTGGGCAGATAACTGATACTTATTTTTCTTCATTCGGCCGATCAGACAAGTTAAGTGTTCGGTCCAAGTCTGGAGTCTTAACAGATATTATATCCTTATTCGGATAGAATATTAAGACTTCTTTGCATGCTTTGTTTCTGTTATTATATCGATCCTGTTACTTCTGGTCGTTTTTTCTGACTGAGCTTTTCTCCAGGCTGTAATTCTAGCATGATTTCCTGAAAGTAACACCCCGGGAACCTTCCATCCATTAAATTCCTCAGGTCTGGTGTAATGAGGATACTCCAAAGCCCCCATTTCAAATGATTCTTCTATAGATGACTGTTCGTTTCCTAGTACACCAGGAACAAGTCTCGTCATGCCGTCAACTAACACCAATGCTGCAAGCTCACCTCCAGACAAAATATAATCTCCTATGGAAACTTCGATATCAACGAGATGCTTATGGACTCTCTCATCAAAGCCTTCATAGTGTCCGCACAATATAATATAGTGATCATCACTCGTGGTTAGCTTACGCATCAATGACTGATCGAGCCTTTTTCCACGAGGTGTAGTTAGTACGACTTTACTCTCTTCTCTCTTTAACTCTCTTAATGCCTCATAGATGGGTTCGATCCTCATAACCATTCCTGCACCACCACCGTATGGTCTATCATCCAC
This sequence comes from Candidatus Nomurabacteria bacterium, assembly GCA_020632395.1. Taxonomy (NCBI): domain Bacteria; phylum Candidatus Nomuraibacteriota; species Candidatus Nomurabacteria bacterium. The sequence goes on from JACKFQ010000002.1 coordinate 119,441, forward strand.
ACTCTTATGGACATCACGGGTCCATTTACGTAGGTCGTGCACAAAATAGCTTACTAACCCTTTGCTTTCTGCTATCCTACTAACACCGTATTTCAAATGATCCTCTACCTGTTCAGGGAAGATCGTGATTATGTCAAATCTCATGATCGTTAACTGAGTAACGCTGTATTATACATACTGGTTGAGATTTTCACACCCCCGTAGGATATGTGTAATATAGCAGTCAGATGCCAAATGATTCTTGACATAATTTGACGGTTCTCAACCTGGGTTTGACACACTTCTAATTCATCAGTAGATATCCGGTACCTCTATCCGTATAGATCATACTACTAGTAGCTCCGTTATGTTCTAATTTCTTTCGCAGTCTTTCTACATTCTTATTCACAGACTGCAAACTGAATTCCTCAGCTTCATCACATCTAACAGTTTCCCACAGATCAAGATAGCTGACGGTACGGTTACTACTTCTGATAAGACACTTCATCAAGGATGCCTGTTTAGCTGAGAGACCTACCAATTTACCCTCTTTGTACAAGATACTTCCTTCAGGATCACACCTAAATAAACGACCGTTATTCCTTATCCCTAGTCGTTCTCTAAAATTGATACTCTGTTTGATCTGATATGAGGTAGGTTTCTTACATAGCCATTTAATATATTTGTCAGAATCGACATCCAATATATCGGCGAGTTCTGTTTCATTCAACATCCAATCCACGATAGTTTGAGAATCATGCCATACACCTTCATACTGACCGTAGACTTTAGGTCGGGTCAAAGCCATCGCTATCATTTTTGCAATATACCATGGCTCATTATCAATCCTATAAAAGATCCTGATCTTCTTATGACCATTGAAGATCCGTTGATAGGATCCTGCAGGACCATGAGTTGTGGGATGAATATCTATCTGATCTAGTTCAATATGAATCTTGGGGAACAATTCCTGAAACTTCCGAAAAAATCCATCCTGGATCTGACCCCATTTCTTTTCTCGATGAGTGTAATCTAGCTCCGTGACCATTTGATCTCGCATAAGTTGCTCAATATCTTTCCGCATGGGGTATTCAAGGGTTCGTAGATTATAGTCCCCAAAATTTTTCACCTTTCTCCAAAATCCCGGAATCCTCAAATAGTTCAGATCAGGAAGGGAAACGATCCTAAACCCGTTGAATTTGGTTTCTTTTGTATGTGGGATCACGATGAATCCATTTATCTTGTAAAATCCCCTGGAAAGATTGGCTGCTGTATGTAGCAACCGGATTGCTTCGGTACGTTGGTTGTAGATCCAATTGACCTTGCATCTGTTCATACTATAGGGATTATACAACGCTGCAATTACATATACAAGATATATATACAGATATATATCTACCATTATCATACAGAAGAAATAGCTGCACCGAAGGCTTATTCCTCTAACTTAGGAAGTATCTACAAAGGGAACTTATCGAGAGGATCCAGAATTATCACCAGAGCAAGGCGATCAGTGCAGGGATAGTGATCACAAATATTGTCAGGATCAATCCAGTTCTCACCATATCTAATGTTCGAATATATCCCGATGAATATGCAATAGCTGAAGGCGGTGTCCCTACAGGTAGTATAAAATCCAATGAAACACCTATTGTGGTCAAAAGTACTAACACAGTTGGGTCTAAACCTAAACGAGTTGCTAGTGGAATGACCACAGGGATCATAACGACTGCAGCTCCGGTATTGGATGCTACGACTGTAAATGCGATCCCAATAAGCAAGAGCAGTATATAAAATGGAAGTACCGGAAATTGCGAGAGAAAACCACCGATCCCGGATGCAATATACTCATTGACTCCTGTACTTCCCACTGCTTCGCCTAAAGTTAATCCTCCTCCGAACAGCAAAAGCGTTTCCCAATTCAATTTGTTCAGATCCTGAGTATTTAAGAACCCAATACCAAACAGGACAATAATTGGAATGGTAGCGATAAGATAAGATGATAATCCAACATATGAGCCAAATAGCCAAAACATCATAGTAACCAAAGCCAAGACCAGAACAAATTTACCAGATCTGGAGATCTTTGCATTATCCTCGTGAGGATGAAGCTCTTTCTCTTTGGTACGATACAGAGATCTGATAACAACAAATATCACAAGTAAAATGACTACTGTGATAGGGATCATATAAACCATCCATTCACTGAAAGTGATCTGTCTGACATTGAAATCTTGAAGATATTTCACAGCTAATGCATTTGGTGGGCTTCCAATTATCGTACCAAGTCCGCCAGTAGTTGCAGCATAAGCTATAGCTAATGGAAATGCCTTATACAAAGGGTCCTTCTCTGATATATCGCTTTTTTTCAATATCGATATTGAGATCGGGAGTAGTAGTGCAGCTGCGGCTGTATTTGACATCCACATAGATAGTATCGCTGCTATTACCATCAAACCGAACATTACCTTATACGGATCTCTACCAAACAGGCGAAGACTCTTTCGTGCAATAAATTCGTCGACCCCATATTTGATGAATGCCGTTGATAATACGAATCCACCCATGAAAAGTACGATTATCGGATCAAAGAAAGGGTTGAAGGCTTCTTTTGGAGTTAACCCACCAAAGAATATAAGTACAAAGGCGATAATGAATGATGTGACATATAGTGGCACAACCTCTGTCAACCAGAATATACCGGCAATAATAAAGGTTGCCAAAACGACCCGTTGTGAGGCGACTAGCTCTTTAGGAAGATAGTACACCAACATTGATAAAACCACAGTAAGTGTGATCACCCATAACTGCTTTTTGAGGGTCTTTTTATCTGGACCGTGATCTTCCATGATCGAGGAGATAAGTTACGCCATGAACATATTATACCCAGATATTTTCTGATACAAGTTTTTCACAGAATACGCTGAACATCTTATCCAACAATTTGGATGGTGGTACCATACGCGTAGGAGAAGATCTGAAAAACAAATAGTGGGGTTGGTACCGCCACGGGGAATCGAACCCCGATTGCATGGTTGAGAACCATGTGTCCTAACCGTTAGACGATGGCGGCATCTCTGACGCGAGATTTTACCATAATTTCTGTTAGAGAACAGTATAACATCATATGTCGAAATCCCCCAGTTCTAGAGTACACTTAGCTTGTTGAGTTGGAAAAGTTTTTCGTATAGAATACTCCTCTGTGTTTAATAAAGTACGAACTTCACAGATTAGAACAATAACATGATGGACTAAAGATAATGCCTGAATCAACACATACGATGACCCAGAAAGGCTTAGACGAATTGAAGGTAGAACTTGATCACCGTATCAATGTCAAAAGAGAAGAATTAAGGTCTATCGTAGAAGACTCCATTCAAAAAGGAGATATCAGTGAGAATGAAGCCTATGAGCTCGCTCTTGAGGAGACAGAGTCTAATGAGATGCGGATCGCAGAGCTAGAGAGAGTTATTGGAAATGCTGTTATAGCTACAGATACAGGTATTCACACCGTATCAATAGGTAATACTGTATCAGTAAGAAGCAGTTCTGGAGATTTGGAAATCCAGATCGTGGGTCAAGCAGAGGCAAATCCACTAGATAATAAGATCAGTGATGCAACACCATTGGGGCAATCATTGATCGGAAAGAAAAAGGGTGATAAGGTGACGATCAGCCTTCCAAAAGGTGATGTTGAATATGAGATACTGAATATCTCTTGAACCATACGCTTTTGATATCTTCTGCTGTAATATTAAGTCGTTATGGGTGTACAAAAGTTCCTGATTCTAAAACGCTCGAAAGAGATGGTTGTTCATCAATAGTGCTTCCTCCTGAAACAAAGAACGAGATCCCTTTCTGCGAGGCGAACCGTGCCGCTAAAACACCAATTGGTATGTTCTGTCCTGGTCTATGAGTAATATTACCTGCAGTCAATCCAAAGGTTCTGAAATAATCCTCCCAAGTGATGTCTTTTATGATCGTTGCTGTAGGGTCTTTAGATGGGTCAGCAGTATATATGTGATCGATATTTGATAGCTTATGTACTTTCTTGATACCCAATATATGTGCTAGGACGACACTATCCATATCTGTACTCCACCCTTCTTTGAATCCGCCTGTGACGACATATTTCGGGCCATCATCCACCACCATCTCTAATGCTTGACCCAAAGTTTTCGGAACCATGATACTGTCTTCCCCCAGTAGAGAACGGAGTATCTCAGCATTCGTATTTGTGATCGCCATTCCAACTCGATGTTGTGAGTTCTCTGTAGACATGAATGGTCTCACCTGACCCACGAGGTGTCGTGATAGTTTTCCCCCACCTACAATTATTACTATTCTAGAATAATCTTTTTTCGCCTCTTTGAACCATGCCTGAAATTTATTGAGAAATTCAAGATTCAAAGACAAAGAAAGATCATACAATAATGAACCTCCCAACTTTAAAATGATTTTGTCTTGCATCTGCCAGGTTTAGAAACTTAATAAGATCATCAAGGCCATAAGTGAAAAGAGTACTGGTCGTATGAATTCACCTAACCTTCTTTCACCAGATAACCGTATACCCCAAACTGATACTATCGTATAGAAAACCGTGGACATATACAACGGATAGCTGATCGCACTGTAATTAACAAAATATAAAGCAGATAGTAGGAGGGTTCCTATGGAGGCTAATAATATGTATGTACCATTCCTGTTCAATTGCTTATTCAAGATCAACTGATGCAATAATAAGAACGATCCTACTACCACAGTTCCGGCGATTCGTTGTTGACTATTTGTTCCGATAAGAACAAACCCGCTTACACCCACATAAAATAAAACAAGATCTACAAACTGGTATGCTATGCGGGTACCGACCTCCACAGAGAACACTCGTCGATAAGAAGATCGAATATTGATAAGCAGGATATACATAGTTATTGAAGCTACTAGTAGAAGTAACTGTTTGAGCATCATATTCACAGAACTATAGAGATATAAACATATAGCAATATAGAAGATCGTCGGAGTAAAGAAATATGCAGAAAACCTTCTTTTTAGATCTATCCAGAGCAGTACCTCACTATGTTCAGAGATCACTTTCCCTCCAAAATTCGAGTAGTTTGAAACCATCCATGTTGCTAGTAATGAAAAACCTATCATAGCAAAGATGATAAAAAGCCAACCAAGTCCGATGACCTGAGGGATCACCATCATCTCGAACACCACAAAAAGGATTATAGAATAGAACATCTCCCTTTTGTAGTTATTTATAGTTCTTAACATCAGTTGATCACCCCACTTAACTCAACTAATGTGCCGACCATCACCAAGAATACAAAAAGTGCCATAGTTAAAAGATAATTCCCATGCTGGTTGGACATCCTATGCTTCTTGTAATAAAACACCTGAACCAATAACAAGAGAAGTAAAAAGATCGCAACACCAAGATTTACTTTGCCTTTCAGACTCATTGTCGTCAAGTTTGAGATCATCGAATCAAAGAACGATGTAGTCGATACAGGCAGAACTGAACCAACACCAAGTAACATATCACCAGAGACCTCAGACTCAGTTGTATTTCCATACTGATCTGAAAGTATCAAAACTTGTCCATCCTGATCGACATTATCTACCACTGATCGTGGTAGATAGGCCATATATGATCCATCGCTGTCTTTTGCGAAACCGTAAGTCTCACTACCGACTGTTAAAAAGACTTCTGCAGAGGGGTCATCAGTATACACCCTGACTTCTGCATGATTATTATCGATCTTTACCGCGATCCTGCCACCTACTAGTGTTGGAGCTTTCGAATCAATAATAAATTTTAGTTCGTCTGTTATGCCTGTATCCCCTCCCTCAACATCCTCTAATACCGCTACAACCGATTGCTCACCCTCTGACCAATCCGAACCCTTATCGATACTCCAACTACTCGAAGAGCTCTCAGATGTTCCCACAATATCATCGCCACGCCTGAGAGTTACCGTGTATTGACCTAATGACCCGACATATCCATCAACAGTACCTTCTACATCGATTGATGGATCAGTAATAACCTCTCCATCTGTTGGTCTAACTATACTGATGCTCTTGATCTGGCCTGTTTCGCTATCTGGGAGTGGTGTCTCGATCTCAGGGGCAGGATCTGGTTGTGAAGGTAGTTCTGGTACTGTGTCTGCTACCGGAGCAACAGGTGTTGGTGCCGGAGTTGGTGCTGGTGCTGAAACTGTTGTAGAACCAAACATCTGTACAACCAGTACTACACTCTCCCCCTGTAATGTACCCTCAACAGTAGCCACTCCGATATCCTTATAATTCTCATTTATGATGTTTGCCCGATGTGTAGGACTTGCCATCCATGCTTGATGTACACCTTCAGCTGTCACAAACCCCTTAGCTAAGTTCTCCCCAGCAAACACATATCCGTATCCTGCACCTGAAATAAACTGCCAGGGGCTTTCACCATTCGGACCAAAATGATCCCAATAGTCTTTTGATAACATATCTTGAGCTTTTGCCTGTGCTGCCGCAGATAATCTCGCATCCGTCTTAAGTGTCGATAATCCCTGATTTGTTCTCTCACTATTTGTTAGGGCAATGATGTTGGAAGGATTGATACTGCTAGCAAAAACCCTTGATGAGGCACCAGGTATCAATATATCTATAAATAGATTGAACATCAGCAAAGCGATGGTTAATACCGAAAGAAAACCCTTGCGCATAAGAACAGGGTAATACTGGTTCTTTTTTGTTGGAATAATGAGTTGAGTTATCACAGGCAGTTATATTTTGAATTCTAGATCCAGTTTAAAGGAAAAGTTGATAGGTGGCAATTGATGAAATGATGTCTTGCTTGAAAAAAGTTATCAGGACCTTGCCTTATACATGCTTTTTCAAACTTGTATAAGTCAAGGCCCTGATCTCATGTACTCTGCAGTGTGCAGAGTGATGCCGGCAGTATTACTTCACAGCTTCCTTCAAACCCTTTCCTGCTTTGAAAGCGGGAACTTTGGTTGCGGGAAGTTGTATTTTAGCCTTAGTCTGGGGATTGATCCCGACTCTTGCGGCTCTATGTCGAACTTCAAATCTTCCGAAACCGGTCAGAAGAACAGAATCTCCCTTTGCGAGAGCGCCTGTGACAGCCTCGAGCATTGCATCGATAGCTTCACCTGCCTGCTTTTTGGTCAATCCGACTTTGTCGGCAACGACCTGTTGTAGATCTCTTCTTAGCATGCCTTGGTCCTCCTTTCTTCTGAGATAGAGCGTGGAAAGCTTATATTAATGCTTTTCCTCACACTAGCTTAAAATATAAGATTTTTAGGGGCTTGTCAAGAACTGCGTACCTATAGGATTTTATTTATACGCCTTATTGCAACAGCCTTTCTTGAAGTTTCGATGTCGATTAGTACAGCATCAAACCTTAATGGGCCATCTTCTTCTATTTCGAACCGTGGTGAGTAAGGGAACATATTTTGTTGGAATATCACGTCTTTTTTAACCCAGAGGACAGAATCCATCGGACCAGCCATACCAACATCAGTGATATATGCGGTACCCTTTTCTAGTATCCTTTCATCAGCAGTTGGAATATGAGTATGAGTTCCTACTAAAGCGCTTATGCGTCCATCAAAATAAAAGCCGGCCGATAGTTTTTCAGATGTAGACTCTGCATGAAAATCCACTAAGATCCCTGCATAACTATCGATGTCGATATTATCCAGAAGATCATTTAAAGCCCTAAACGGTTCTGACAGGGTGCGTTCATTCATGAACGCTATACCCATAGCAGAAATGACTAGAAAACGACCTTTTTTGCCGAGATCGATCTCACCATACCCTTTCCCTGGAAGATCTGCCGGATAATTGAGCGGTCTGATCACTGGTAACTCACCTGAGAGAACATCGTGAAATTCATTGTTTCGCCAGATATGGTTTCCCGCTGTAAAGAAGTCCACACCACTACCCATCAGTTCTCTGACTGTTTCAACAGTTGCGCCCCTTCCGTGTGCCACATTTTCTGTATTTGTGATCACTAGGTCTATCTCAAGCTCTTTACGCAATTTTGACAGGAAGTGGGCGACTGCACGTCGCCCTGGCTTCCCACTGACATCACCAATAAAAAGGAGTCTTATCATTAACGACAACCTTTCAATTCAAATTTACATTGCAGTTTCTTGAACCCTATATTCTCGGATCACTGTGACCTGCACTGTACCCGGATATGTTTGGGTTTCCTGGATCTTTGCCGCAATATCCTTTGCTAGCACCGCTGCCTCAGCATCGTCATAGCTCTTAGGTTTGACGATAACTCTGACCTCTCGTCCTGCATGAATAGCATACACATCATCGATCTTATCTTTTGCAAGATCCTTAGCAACATTCTCGATCCCTTCAACTCTCTTGATGTACTGCTCATAGCTATCTTTTCGAGCCCCTGGTCTTGCACCAGAGATAGCATCTGCCAGATATACGACCATCGCTTCGATCGATTGTGGTTCGATATCCAAATGGTGAGCTTCGATAGCATTCACCAATTTATCAGGCAAACCATACTTTCGTGCGATCTGCCCAGAGATGTGATGATGTGCACCCTCAACTTTGTGAGTTAGGACTTTACCTACATCATGGAGTAGACAGGCTTTCTTCACCAGATCTACATCTGCATTCAGTTCGGATGCTAATGCTGCACCCAAACGCACTACTTCGATCGTGTGTTTCATCAAGCTTTGACCGTAGCTTGTTCTATATTTCATCTTTCCGATCAATTTCAACAACCCAAGATCCATTCCTGGCCATCCAGCCTCATCGGCTAAGATCTGACCATTTTTCTTGATCTCAGTGGCAATCTCATTCTTTGCTTTTCTAACTTCCTCTTCGATAGTACCCGGATGTATCCTGCCATCTTTGATCAGCTTGTCCATAGCTACTTTTGCTATCTCCCTCCTAAGCGGATCAAAAGATGATAAACCTATCGCATTTGGAGATTCATCTACTATCACATCTACACCTGTGATCTTCTCAAATGCTCTAATGTTTCGGCCATCTTTTCCGATCACCCTACCTTTGACCTTCTCATCTTCAAGTTTGATTGTCGATGTGGTAGTTTCACCAACATAATCAGTCACGATCCTCTGCATACTTTCGATCAGTATCTGCTTGGATCGTTCTTCAGCAACCTCTTCTGATCGTTTCTCAGCTGCACGGATCAGTGATGCCTCATAATTCTTGATATCTTCCTCTACCTCTTTGAGGAGTTTCTGTTTTGCCTCTTCTCTAGTAAGACCGGAGATCTTTTCAAGCTCTTTTTTCAGCTTAGATCTCTCATCTTCTACTATCTGCTTCATTCTTTTATACTTGATCTTCTCCTCTTCAAGTGTCGTAGCCTCCTGTTCGATCATTTTCGAGCGTTGATTTAGGGTCTTTTCCCTCTCCATCAAAAGATTTTCCTGCTCTACAAGTTCTTTTCGAACGGTTTTTGCTCTTTCTTCTGCTCTCTCTCGGATCTCCAATGCTTCTCGTTCTGCTTGCTCCATTTTTTCAGAAGCCCTCTTTTGAACGATAGTTCGAACTTCTTCTTCGGTATAATCCTCAGCCTTTGTGGGCCTACCTTTCTTCATACCGTAGTTGTATGCTCCAACCGCACCAACGGATAACGAAATGAGAACAGTAACGAGTAATGTTACTGGTTCCATATATTACTGTGTAACAAGTTATAACAGTTGTTACTGTATATAGAGGATCTGCCCGTCCGGCGGGTTATTACCCAAAGGGATGAAAAACACTTTTACATCAATGTAATAAGATTTTCGCAAACTCATCAATTGTGACATGATAGGTCATTACAGTTATTTGCATGTTGGTTTTTGATGAATTCCCACTAACCATAAGGGTCAACTTCTTCTATAAACAGATAATCTCCAACCGTATATTATACCATCTATTCAGAAGCAACAGGAGTGTCGAACTGTTCAATTCATGATCCTTAATATATCGGAATGAGAAATATCCATCAGATCTGATATATTCTCATTTATGGCATTTACATATCTCTGGAAAAAGGTCAGGTTGTGAATTGTAGCTAAAGACATTCCAGTTATTTCATTATTTTTTAATAATTGATGGATATACGCCCTAGTATGCTCCTGACAAGCCTCACAGTTACATTTACTATCTATAGGTGATGTATCTGTAGAATACTGAGAATTACCTATCCTAAGGACTCCATCATCAGTATCAGTTGAATATAATGTGCCATGTCTTGCGTTTCGAGTAGGCAGAACAGTATCAAATAGTGTGTAGCCTAATTTTGCACAAGCGAGTATATCCTCTGGTTTCCCCACCCCCATAGCATATTTCAGAGTTCCTTTTGGAGTATTCTCAACAACACATTTCAACTGCTCAACAACAAGTTCGCCCGAATCATCCAAAACATAACCCCCAAAGTTATAACCATCAAAACCGATATCAACGAGGGCATTGGCACACTTCTCTCGCAGATCATTGAAATTTGCTCCTTGAACTACAGAGGTCAGGAACTTCCCTTTTCTCTCAGAACTCGGATATTTCAGATAGTGAGCTTTGCATCTCTCAGCCCACTGTATTGTATTTTTTACTGATACTTCAGCTTCTTCGCGACTTGTCTCTGCTTTTCGGCAATCATCCAGCACCACGAGAATGTCAGTTCCCAATTTCATTTGTATATCTATACTTTTTTCAGGAGTTAACTCATATGTTGTACCATCCCTGGGGGATTTGAAAGTCGCGCCATCATGATGTATCTTTCCTTCCCACTTTTTTGTATGAAGAAGTGAAAACACCTGAAATCCTCCAGAATCTGACAGTATAAGACCTGGCCAATTCATGAACTTATGGACACCCCCTAATTGGGCTACAGTATCGGCACCAGGACTGATGAGCATATGCAAGGTATTGACTACGATATGACTTGTACCAGTTGCATGCAATTGCTCTGATGTTAATCCTCTAACAACGCCACGAGTGGCATCTGGCATAAATGTCACCACTCCATGTAGATCTGTTGGTGTTGGTCTTCTATTATTCATATTATCAGCATTGAATCTCCATAACTTAGGAACTTATACCTCTCCCGGACAGCCTCCTCATAAGCCTTCATCATCAGTTCATAACCCATAAAACTAGACACTAGTGCTAATAGGCTGGTTTTTGGTGCATGAAAATTTGTTACAAGAACATCTACTATCTTCCATACATAACCTGGATAGATATATATATCTGTTTCTCCTGTATACGGCTCTATCTTTCGGGTCACCGGATCCGTGGCACTTTCGACAACCCTCGTTACCGTAGTTCCAAAAGCCCACAACCGTCCACCTCGCGTCTTTAGATCATTGATAGTGTCACATGTAGTTGGCTCTATTCGTATCTTTTCTGTATGGATATGATGTTCCTCGATATTGTCACTCCTAATTGGTGCAAATGTTCCCCATCCGACATCTAACTGGACTTTTTCTACATAAGCACCCTTCTTCTTAACCTTTTTTAAGATATCGTCTGTAAGGTTCAAACTTGCAGTAGGAGCTGCCGCCGAATGTCCTCTCTCTGAAAAAACCGTGTTGTACCGCTCTAGATCTGTAGCGACATCATCTCGTTTGATATATGGTGGTAGCGGAACATGACCATACTTATCAAAAAGATCTTCGGGAGAACCAATTTCGATCTGTGCGATCCAGATAGGTTGTTCGGGGATCTGCTCTTTCAAGACGAGTAGGTTTTTCGTGGGATCATTTACATATAGCCTCATACCTTTATGGGCATTTCGACCTCCGATCAGCAGTTCCCACTCATTCTTACCCAACTGTTTATTAAAAAGAACCTCAAAAGTTCGATCGTTGGCTTGATCTTTCATATATACCCGAGCTTTAGGTACATGAGTTCGATTTAGTACGATCATATCGTTCTTTTGGATGTATTTTGGAATATCTGCATAACTCCCATGTTCGATCGATCCTGTAGTTCGATCCACTATCAAAAGACGAGATGAGCCCCTCTTCGCAGGGGGATCGTAGACAATCAGTTCAGCAGGTAGGTTGTAATTTAATTTCTCTGTTCGCATCTGGATGATTTTAGCAAAAATAGCGTATAATCAGTATCATTATGATAAGAACATTATTTCTAGGGTCAAATTGGGAGGCTCTCGCCACTTTCAGAACCTTGATCGATGACGATAGGTTTGAGATCGTTGGTTTGATAACACAACCTGACAAGCCAATCGGTAGGAAAAAGATCATCGAACCGACTGAGATCAAAAAATTCGCTCAAGCGAATCATATCAAGGTTTTTCATACTGAAAATGAGAAGAAGAACTATCTCCAAGCATTGGATATATTCAAACCAGACCTTGTTGTTTGCAAATCTTTTGGAGAGCTAATACCTGAAGAATTCATAAATTACCCTAAATATTCCACAATAAACGTACACTACTCACTACTTCCAAAATTTCGCGGAGCTGTGCCAATCCAAAAAGCGATCTTAGAGGGGGAACAGGTTACAGGTATAACTTATGTTGAAATGGTCAAAGAACTTGATGCAGGGGGAATTCTAAAACAATTCAAAGAACCTATCAAAAGTGACGACACAAATCAATCATTACGAGAGCGCTTAGTTAAGATTACAACTGAAACTATCGGTGATATTTTAGAAAGTTGGGTAAATGGTGAGATCATTACAACACCACAAAATGACGCTGAGGCCACTTACTGTTGGCAGAAAGATATTTCAAAAGATAATGCGTTTGTTGATCTGACAAAAGATGATCCGATCCTAGCTGAGAGGATGATTAGAGCTCTTGTACCATGGCCGGTAGCATGGACAGATCATAATGGTAGTAGGCTAAAGATCTTCAAAGCTCATATTTTAGAAATTAAGCTTGATATTTCTCCTGGAGAATTCAAACTTTATGAAGGGTCTCTAATTGTTGGGAGTACGGTTCAAGACAAGGTACTACGACTTGAAGAGGTACAGCCAGAAGGGAAGAAAGTCATGAAAGGCGATGAATATGCTAGGGGGCAACATATTTTGCGTGTTTGAACTTTTTTGAGTAGTGCAAGTATCCCATAAGCCGGATCCTGTTTATGTGGTCATCTATCTAAGCGGTTCTGACCTTGCTTCAGGTGGGGGTTACCACGCACTTGCTTATTGCTAAGCGAGCCGGTGGTCTCTTACACCACCATTTCACCCTTACCCCCGCTAACTTATAGTGTCGAGTGTATCCAATGCTTGTAGTTCGATTTACATTACGCTCTTCTCCCTGACTTGAGACCCTATTTCTCAGTTCGTTCCGGGTCAGCTTTTGGGAGTTTCTGCGACAAACTATGCGTTTCTATTTGCGATCTAAAGTGCGATTTTACCTGCAATTCGGCTCTATAGGTTAGCGGGGGCGGTATAACTTTCTGTTGCCCTTTTCTCCGAAAGATCACTCCCTCCCAGCTCACACTGGCACCTACCCTTTAACGATGGGCCATCATGAAGTCCGGACTTTCCTCTAGGTTTGACCCTAGCGACCACTTGAGATACTTGCCCTTGATTATATCATTGTCGAGAGATTTTATGCGATAGAGCAACTTTCAGACAGGAGGTGCGGATCTAAAGGCGGATCTAAAGGCGGATCTAACGGTCGAGGACATTGAAACCGCGTACTGATAACAATATTAAACCCAAACTCTGATCATTATTTCAGATCGGGATAGCTCGAGTTGTACGATCTGTGTTTTTAAACAGGCTGTTTATGGATCAAACTAAGAGATCTATTACTGTTATCAGTACAAGATCACCACGCATCTCATCAAGTATTTGATAATTAACATCATATTCAGGAGTAATTAATACTTCCTAGATATGATCTTGGACAATGTATCATGAGATCCGAAGCATAATTCGTCATAGAGGAGAACTAACTGATGTAGCTATTCAGTGTGGGATCTCTAGGGGGATCCCGATGATCAAGATGTACGGCTCAATTAGTCGAGAATACTCAAGATATCGGGAATTACTGCCCTATACCTTCGCACAGGTCGGAAGGAAGCTACCCCAGCGGAAGATCCATATCAATTATTCATCTGATAGCAGTGGTATACAGACCCGAGATCTTGATCTACCAACAGCACTATCTATTTATTCAGCAATAAATGCATATGAACAGAGAGACCTGTATGCTATAGGTGAACTCTCCATGGACGGGAAGATCTCGCCTTCAGATGAAACAGGTGCATTACTTTACATTCTGGATAGCCGATCGGACTTGCGAAAAGCCTCAGTCTATGGAGCTAACCTGATCATCTCAGCAGAAACCTTATTTCCGAATGTAGAATATATTCAGACCCCAACTTTACTCCACTGTATACGGAATTTAGAAGGAGATATTGATGAATCGAACCAGCGCGGTCAGACAGTTCTGAAAAATTCGCCTAATTCGGCAATTGTGGAAAGTTCGGATCTGCCACACTTTCTGGCAATCGCATTGGGATTGAATTGTGTTGTGATCGATGAAGATAATTATGCAACCCTACCATCAGCGACAGCGAGATCAGCTCATCAGAACGAGGGCGTGTACTCACTTGAGCTAAAAAGGCTCACCAAGGCTATCGGACGCTACCTAGAGCCGATATGTTACGACGGAGCTATGATCAATGGTATTACTGGTATTACCCATTTACAGAACCTTCTAGAGCTTTCTAAGAGAACTGGTTCTGGCTGTGCACTATATCTCAATCTGACATTAACTGATATCAAAGATCAAAAGATACAAGAGCAAGTGATCAAGTTACTTTCTATCCGAACAGGTGTGATCGTGAGTATCCCAAGATGTCCGTGTGGATGTAGCAAGAGTTGCTCCTGTTCGACAACCGACAGATTAAAACACAAAACTTTCGTTAAAGGTCTTTATGAATCCGTGAGAATAGTTCTCAGGAATTCTGACATAGGGAGGATCACTCCTCCAAGTTGTTGGTTTGAGGGGGGTAAGAAGAGATTAATGTGGAAAAGTGGGGCCGAAGCACTTTATAGCAACACAGAAAACTCAAATCTAAACATAATCAGTAGTGAAGGAGTAAAGAAAACAGCAAATCACAAGAATATACCTCCAGAATTGATCCTAGATACAACAGATCACAAAGGACAAAGTACGTTTCTCAAGTACTTCTCTAAAGCAGATTATCTAGATGAGGAAATGAAAGCGACACTCAGAAGAGTGTCGCGAACAAGTCTAGAAAACATTGAGCTCTTTTAACGTTTGGAGAATTGTGGTTTCTTTCGAGCTTTTCTTCGGTTATATTTCTTTCTCTCAACCATCCTTGGGTCTCGTGTCACTAATCCTTTCTTTCGAAGATCAGGTTTGAGAGTCTCATCCATTTCGATCAGCGCTCTTGCGATACCCAATCTTACTGCTTCTCTCTGACCTGTAATACCACCACCTACAACATGAGCTGTAAAATACATCTCTTTTTCCTTACCTGAGATGGCTAAAGGAGAGATAACATCTGCATATTCTCCTCGTGCATCAAAGTACTCTTCCGCGGGGACATCATTTACAACAGAAGCTTTACTTCCTGTGTATATCCTAACCCTCGCTGTGGAGGTTTTTCTTCTTCCGATTCCTTCAAAATATCTCTCAGCCACGTTCATTCATTATGATAACTTATATTCTACTGGCTTCTGTGCTGAATGCTTATGATCACTGGTAGGGTACACAAACAATCTCGTCATCATTCCTGAGCGAAGTTTATTGTTTGGTAGCATGTTCTTTACTGCATTCTCGATCACAAATTCACTTTTCTTCTGTATCTGCTTATCAAAAGTAATAGTCTTTGCTCCTCCTGGATACCCACTATGTCTAAAGTATGTTTTCTGAGTAGCCTTATTACCAGTCACCTTAACCTTATCACTATTGATCACGATCACATAGTCACCACAGTCCAGATTAGGTACTTTGTTGACTTTGCCTTTACCGATAAGTAAAGAAGCGATCACTGTTGATACTCTTCCTAAAACCTGGTCGGAAGCATCGACTAAATGCCATTTTCTTTCAATATCTGTCGGTTTTACCCAGGTTGTGTTTTGTTTCATCTAATTAATAGTAATATATTACAATTATATTCCGGATCGGCTTCTTGCTCGCTCTTTTCCAACAAATCTGTTCTTTAGATTCTTTGCTAGACTTTTCGCTTTATCACTCTCTCTTTCCTCTTTTGCTTCTCGTAATTCAACAGCATCCTCATCTTGGACTGGAGGTTTTTTATCCTTCGTATCCTGTTTCAAAGGTGTCTTTTGAACAACACTCTTCTGAGTCTTTATATCCTTCTTGACCTTTGAAGAGAATCCTTGAAGGGATACCCTCGATACCTCAGCATTGTCTCCATCTCTAAATCCAACCTTAACGATCTTGACCTTTGGAGATGACTTGAGATATTCGACCATCTTGTTTGCTGAGCTATCATCACCTAATAGGGTCAAAAGTTCATATTTCCTTACCTTCTCTGCCTTTGAGTTCAGATCGTTCAAGTACGACTCTACATTAGCTTTTAAAACTTTTGCTTTTGGAGTAGTTGTCGTCACCTTACCATAGGTTAAGATAGATCTTACCTGATTCTTGATCAAAGATCTTCGATGCGACACCTTCCTACCTAATTTTCTTCTTCCTGCTAGCTTATACATCTGTATTACTCTGATTTAATTTCAATATTATACTGACCTAGTAGATCCAAAACTTCACTAAGAGATTTGTTACCGAAACCTGGTAGATTTAATAGGTCTGTAGTAGTTGCATTTGATACATCTGCGATAGTTTCAAAACCCCCGGCTAGAAGTCCTGACTTTGATCTCTTTGATATTGGAAGATCTTCAACCCTCCAAGAGAGAACTTCTTCATTCACCGAATCTCCGCTACCTTCTGCAACAACTTCCTGTACCTCTCGAGCCTGTTCGGCTAACTCCTCAACTTCTCTTACAGGAACACCTAGTGCAGCCATAACCTTACCTGCAAAATCTTGTAGGATCTTTGCAGAACTTAGTAGTGCATCTTGTGGTGTGACACTTCCATCAGTTGTGACAGTAATGTGGACAGCATCAAGATCGGTAGCTTGACCCTTACGAGCATTGACTACTTCAAAACTTACTTTCTTGACCGGAGAAAAATCAGCATCGACAGGGATCATACCCATTTCGGTTCTATGATCCTCATCAGCAGGTCTATATCCGATACCTTTTTCGATGGTCAATTCTAGTTTTAGTGCAGATGTCTTACTAGTTAGAGTTGCTATGTGCATATCTGGATTTGTTACCTCAACAGGACCAGAGATCTGTACATCAGCACCAGTAACCTCCCTTTGACCTGTAACATCGATCATACAAACCTGAGGGTCATCGGACTCTAACCTAAAACGCAATCCCTTTAGATTCAAAAGAACTTCAACAACATCTTCCTTCATACCTTCGATTGTTGTGTATTCGTGATCTACACCATGAACCTTAACAGCTGTTATTGCAGCTCCTGAGAGGCTAGAAAGTAGGATCCTTCTTAGCGAGTTGGCCAATGTATGACCATACCCCCTAGGAAGTGGAGTGATCTCATATTCACCAACTACACCTTCTTCTCTGATTGCTTTAACTTTTAGATCTTTGAAATCTATCATTCTTATATAATTCTTAAGCTTATCTAGAATAGAACTCAATAATAAGGTTCTCCTTGATCCCTGGATCAATATCCTCTCGGGATGGAAGCCCAATTACTTTACCTCTCTGTGTTTGAGACTCTAACCAAGGAGGAGTTGTTATCAACTTCTCACTAGGAACAAGCGTAGGTTTACTGACCTCTACCTCATCACCTATCTTTACATTGTGAGAAGGGATGTTTAAGGTCGCACCATTCACTCTTACATGCTTGTGAGTCACAAATTGTCTCGCTGCAGACCTTGATGGTGCCAATCCTAATAGGTAGATGACATTATCAAGTCGTGTTTCTAGTAAGGAAAGTAGCTCTAATCCTTTATCTGAATTATTTACCTTAGATCGTCTATCTGCTTCCTTATACATATTTTTGAATTGCCTTTCTCGTACACCATACATTCTTTTTACTTTCTGCTTCTCTCGAAGTTGTAGTCCGTAGTTAGATAACCGCACTCTTCGTTTATTTCCATGTTGTCCAGGTGGATAAGGCTTCCTAGCGACAGCGTTCTTATCCGAATAGGATCTTGAACCCTTTAGAAATAGATTAACGCCTTCTCTTCTACTTAGTTTGCCTTTTGGTCCTGTATATCGTCCCATTTATCAATATTTTGAAATAATTATTATTTTCTAGGTTGCTTTCTTGGTCTACAGCCGTTGTGAGGGATAGGGGTTCTGTCAGTGAGCATCGTCACTTTCAAACCTGCAGAATCTAAACCTTTCACCGCTGCATTCCTGCCAGTACCTGCTCCGGCAATATATACCTTCACTTCTTTTAACCCATATTTCTTCATAGCTGCCAAAGCTGCTTCTTTAGCTGCTTTTGTAGCTGCAAAGGCTGTACTTCGCTTCGAACCAGAGAATCCGACTGCTCGTGGACTACCCTGAACCAAAGTTGCACCTTCTTGATCTGTTATCGTGATGATCGTGTTATTGAATGTAGCCTGAATATAAGCATTCCCAGACTGTACATTTCTTTTCTTTGATTTGGTCTTCTCAGCCATCTAATTATCCTACTAAATTACAATTAATTAGGTCTTGGTTATCTTCCGCTTCAACCCACCGACCGCTTGTGATTTACCCTTCCTTGTCCTTGCATTCACTCGTGTTCTTTGACCCCGAACAGGCAAACCCAGCTTGTGTCTTACACCTCTGTACGATCGGATATCCTTCAATCTCTTAATATTTCTAAAAACCTTCTGTCTCAACTCACCCTCAACCTCATAATTATCTTCAATATATTTTCGTAATTCGTTAAGCTCTTTTTCAGAAAGATCTGACATAATCTTATCAGGATCGATCCCAAGATCAGAAAGGATCTGAGTAGCTATAGAATCTCCAATCCCATGGACATAAGTTATGGATATACTAACTTTCTTATTTTCAGGGATCTCTATGTTGGCGACTCTAGCCATTGATCTTTAATAATAATATTATCCTTGCCTTTGCTTATGCTTTGGCTCTCTTTTGCAGTAAACATACACTCGACCTTTACGTCGAACTATATAACAGTGCCTGCACCTGGTTTTTACAGACGATTTTACTTTCATTATCCTACTATTTATATCTATAAACGATACGTCCCTGATTTGGGTCGTAAGGAGTCATCTCGACCTTGACCTTATCACCTTCAAGAATTCGGATGTAGTACATCCGCATCTTTCCGGAAAGGTAGCCAGTGACTACATGCTTCCTACCATTTACCTCTATCTCTACTAAGAATTTAGTATCAGGCAGGCATTCCTTCACTACGCCGTCGATCTCTACTACTTGTTTACTTGCCTGGGACATTATGTCCAATTTATACTAAAATCTTAAGCTTTCCTTAAAAATCCATCGGATTATAACAAAGGATCTATACATATGCAATTACCATGATGTCAGAATTTTTGGCTTCTGATCAACAACAATTGTATGCTCGAAAAGTGCTGAGAGCATACCATCTTCCGTATAGCTTGTCCAGCCATCATCTATAGAAATAAAGATGTCTGGTAGACCCTGATTTACGATAGCCTCTATAGCTAAGGTTTGGCCTCGGTATAACTCCTGTCCTTTACCTTTTCGCCCATAGCCAGGCACATATGGTTCCTCGTGTAGATCGTACCCTATTCCATGTCCAACCATTTCTTTTACAACTGAATATCCATTCTTCTCAACAATTTCCTGCATAGCATGACCGATATCACCGACATGATTTCCCGGCTTTGCATTAGCTATCCCTGCCAAGGTAGCATCTTTGACAACATTAACGAATTTCTTTATCTCATCTGAAACTTCACCGATAATTACGGTATACGATGTGTCACTGTAGACATCCTTATACTTGATACCAAAATCTACACTGAGAACATCCCCATCCTCAAGGACATAATCATCAGGTATTCCGTGAACCACTACATCATTAACACCAGTACATAACGTAGCAGGGAAACCTTCATATCCTTTGAATGCTGGGATCACTTTATTATCAATACATAACTGCTCTGCATACTGATCTAGTTCGATCAAAGATACTCCTACGGAAACTTTGGAAAGTACATTTCTGAGGATCTCAGAACAGATCACTCCTGCTTCCTCCATCTTCACGATCTTTTCTGGGTCATACTTACGCATATTTTTGCAACTCCTTCAGTAAATTTTCATGAATTACCTCAATCGAAGGTGTTGCGTCGATCTCAAGCAGGATACCTCTGCTACGATAGGTATCTAATATTGGTTTTAGATCGTCATTATACCATTCCAAGCGTTTTGCTATAGCATCAGGATTGTCATCCTCTCGTTTGACAAGAGGTGTTCCATCATTATCACAAAAACCTTCTTTTTTCTCTTTTTTGTATAGTGAATGGTATGTAGTACCACATTTTTCACAGTAGGTTCGCAGAGACATCCTCTCGATAGCTGCTGATTCTGTAAGTTTGAAATGTACAAAAAGATCTAAGGTTCGGTCGAACTTCTGAACAAGTTTATCAAAAAGATCGATCTGTGTTTCTTTTCGGACAGGTGATACAAAGAACCATGGTTTTTTGGGGTCAAGCCTAGGTAACCACTCCTCAAAGATCAAATATACATCTTCATCAGAAGCTAGCTTGCCAACCCTGGTATTCTCATAGGCGCTAAGTGCTCTGGGATGACCTTCTTTTTTTAATATCTCCATTAAGCTACTAAACCCTATCCTTTCATAATCGATCGTTCTTTCAAGGAGATCCAATTGCGTATCTTTCCCTGAACCTGATGGCCCATGAAAAATTGCAGTTCTGAGTGTTTTTTTAGAGGTATCTATCATAACTTCGTACAACGATCATTGATTCGATCTGACGTTTGATCTCAAGTACTGTACCAATAATGATCAGTAGACCAGTTCCTGACATTATCGTTGCAGATAATATACCTGTCTGAACAAGCACATTTGGGAGGATTGCAAGTGTAGCTAAAAATACTCCCCCTACTGCAGTTAATCGGAATGATGATTTCCTCAAGAAAGATGCAGTTTGTTTACCAGGCCTGATACCGGGGATGAAAGCTCCTTGTTTCTGCAAATTCTCAGCTAACTCATCCGCGTTGAAAACAACTGTCACATAGAAGAATGAAAATGCTATTACCAGGAGGAATGTTGCTATATCTACCGTAAGTGGGTTAGAAAGATATCGTATGATATCAGATGAGATCTCAGTCAATTTGGTATTGAAATCCCTACTCACTAGGAATTGTGCTATCAATTGTGGGAAACTTATCAATGAAACGGCAAAGATCACTGGCATCACACCAAATTGTGTAAGCTTGATAGGGACATAATTATCTTGCACACCAGTAGCCCTAACTCTGCGTGAGTACATTACCTTTATTCGTCTCTCTCCTTGTGTGAGGAAAATAGTTATTGCAAAGATCGCCAAAAGGATAAACACAAACCATATCATCTGTAACGTATCAGCTGTTCTGATATTGTTAGAAACAATGCTTGGTAGAGAAGCGAGAATTCCTATAGCTATGAGGTAGGATGATCCTTGCCCTATACCTTTATCTGTAACAAGTTCGCCCATCCACATCATCAGTAGTGCGCCTCCTGTGAGAGCACTAACCATGGTAATGAGTTCCAAAGTTTGTAGTTCTCCGACCAATCCGAAGCCTCTAAGAGTTGAGTATATAACGAATGATTGAAGGATTGCGAAAGGAACTGTGAGATACCGTGTGTACATACTAATGATCCTTCGACCCTGTGAACCTTCCTTCCGAAGTTCTTCTAGTTTGGGGATAACGGTTCCTAGAAGTTGGAGGATGATAGAAGCATTGATATATGGTCCTAATCCGATAGCTACAATTGATGCAGTCTCAAGCACTCCACCAGAGACCGTTGATATTGTATCTCCGATACCACCTAATTGACCAAATAACTGTGAAAGACTTTCACGATCTATACCAACAACAGGTACAGCAGCAAGCAATCTGAAAATTACCAATATAATGACGATAAAGTAGACCCTCTGTCGGATCTCAGGTGTAGAGTAGGCTGCTTTGATTGATTGGATAGAGTCCTTTAACATTTACTTGATAACAATTTGATAAAGATATGATACTACTTGACCTGACCTTTGGCATCCAATATCTTCTTTTTTGCTGATTCAGATACCAGAAGTCCTTCTACAACAACTTTTTTCTTGATCGAACCTAATCCAAGAACTTTGACATTCTCTTTAGATTTTTTGATCAAACCCTTCTCCCGAAGTGTATCTAAACTGACGGTATCGCCATCACTAAAATACTCTTCAATGGTATGAACATTTATCACCTGATTCTCGATCCTATACGGCTTATTAAATCCTCTGTATTTAGGCATTCTTCTAAAGAATGGTGTATTCCCTCCTTCAAACATTACCATTGATTTGTGTCCTGATCGCGACTTCTGTCCTTTAACACCACGACCAACTGTATGACCTCCTTTTGTAGAACCGTATCCACGACCTACTCTTTTCTTAGGCATTACTCGATTTTTTCTTTTTGGTAGGTTCTGTAATTTCATAAGTATTGTTTAAGAAATATTACTCACTTTTTGATTCTGATGTAGATCCGGTATTCTTAACCTCTGAAGTTGGCTCGACTGGTTTTTCTGCTGTAGTGGGTTTCTCGACAGGTTTCTCAGCTGGTGCGGGCTTCTCTACTGGTTTCTCAACCTTAACTTCCTTAGTCTCAGCTCTTGGACCGGAGTTTCTTCTTGAGTTATCTCCTCGGCCTCTGTTGCCCCCACCTTTTCTACCACCACCTCGTCGATTACCCTTTCCTTCTCCTTTATCCTGTTCTTTGTTCTTCTTTCTTAATAATTCTTCTCGAGCTTTTCTCTCTTTATCCAATTGCTCCTTGAGGTTCAACCTGTCTTTCATATTGTGCATTCTCTCAAGAACTCTTTTACTTCTCAGTTCTGTTAGTGCTTCAAATGTACAGTAAGCATTTGCTACTAGGTCACTAGATCCCATGATCTTGCCATATACATTGTCTACTCCACACATTTCGAGGACAGTCCTGACGGAGGATCCTGCGATCACCCCTGTACCTGGTCGTGCAGGTCTCAACATGACCTTAGCAGCACCCTTCTTTTGAACTATCTCATGAGGGATAGTGTCACCAACTACTTGTATTTTTCGTGCATTCTTTTCTGCTTTTTTGATAGCTTTCTCGACAGCGGATCTAGTATCGGTACCTCTACCTAGTGCTACTCCCACAGTTCCATTCCTATCACCAACAACAACCATCGCGCTGAAGCGAAGTCTTTTACCTCCAGCTGTGACCTTGGCCACTCTTCTGATAGATACTGTCTGTGATTCGTATTTGCTCTCTCTTCTTCTCATTAGTTACTTTTATTAGATAATTACATTTGTATCCCAGATTCTCTCACTCCATCGGCAACAGCCTGTACTCTTCCGTGATAAACATATCCACTTCGATCAAATACAGCTGTTGTAACCTTCTTCTTTTTTAACTCTTTTCCGATCTCGATACCGATCTCCTTAGCTCTCTTAAGATCCTTAGAGGTTCGCTTTGACATCAACACCTTACCGGTTACATCATCAGCTACTCCAACCAGAAGATATTTGTTGCTTTTATAAACAAAGATCCTTGGTCTCTCTGAAGTTCCCGAAAGCTTCTTCCTGATATATTTTTTTCTTCTTATTCTTCTGACTTCTTTCTTATGTGCCATAACGGTTACGTATTGATATTACTACTTCACAACTGCCTTCGCACTCTTCTGTCTAACATATTCTCCCTCATATCTGATACCCTTTCCTTTATAGGGTTCCGGTTTTCTATATTCTCTTATTCGTGCTGCGACCTCTCCTACCTTCTGTTTATTATGACCTTTGACTACGATTGTTGTTTCATCAGGCACCTCAAAGGTAATGTTTTCTGGTGCAGGAAAAATAATCGGGTGATTCCATCCTAAGGACATTGATAATCCAGTACCCTCTGTTTTTACCCTGTATCCTACTCCATGTATCTTTAATGTCTTTTGGAAACCGTCCTTTGCGCCAATAATTGCACTATCTATAAGGCTTCTGACTGTTCCATGTAGTGATCTTGTTAACTTTGTTTCATCGGTTCTATCTACTGTAATAGTATCACCATCGATATGAATATTGATACCTTGAGGAATGTAAACGATATTCTCCCCTAAAGGACCTTTAACGATAAGTTCATCAGCAGAAACTTCTACTGATACACCTTCTATAATTTTTATTGGTTGTATTCCGATCCTAGACATCTTTACCAAATATTACAAATATATTCTCCACCGACACCTTTTGACTTTGCCATTGCTCCTGTCATCAAACCATCAGAGGTACTGATGATCGATATCCCTCTACCATTCATGATGGGTATGATCTGCTTTGAACTGACATACATTCTCTGACCTGGTGTACTGACCTTAATAAAGTGCCTTACAACAGGATCTCCCGCTTCATTATATGTAGGATTAACGATGATCGTATCTCCCTCCACTTTAAAATCATCAATAAAACCTTCGTGTTTCAAGATCTCAACGATCGATAGAACCATCTTACTATTTAGTAATTCTATCTCATCAGCTCCACGCTGAATCCCATTGTTCATTCTTGCTAAACTGTCCGCGACTATGTCATTTACCATAATAGTTTCAATAATATTACCAAATAGCTTTCTTTACACCTGGGATCTGCCCTTCATGTGCCATCTGTCTGAAGCATATCCTGCATAAACCGAATTCTCTGATATAACCCCTAGATCTACCGCAAACCATGCATCTATTGTAAGCTTTTGTCGAGTGCTTCTGTTTTAACTGATATCTTCTCTGTTGTACGACCTTAGACTTTTTTGCCATCTTTCTTAAAAGGGAATCCGAATTTATCCAATAACAGCTTTGCATCCTTATCATCCTGAGCTGACGTAACTATAGTAACCTGCAAACTCCTTAATTTCTGTACTTTATTTGGGTCGATCTCTGGGAATACTGTATGCTCTTCGATACCTAATGAGTAATTTCCAGACCCATCAAAAGCTTTATATGATACACCTCTAAAGTCTTTTGTTCTAGGGAAAACAACATTTACTAGTTTATCAAAGAATTCCCACATCTTTTCCCCTCTAAGTGTTGTATATACTCCAATATCCATTCCCTCTCGCAATTTGAATGTTGATACTGCTTTCTTTGACTTTGAAACAACAGCTTTCTGACCAGTTATCAACTCTATGATCTCAACAACCTCTTCAATAGCAGAACTGTTCGTAGTTGCTTCACCAACACCCGAATTAACAACTATCTTTCGTAGGGTAGGGACTTCCATAACATTCCTATATCCACCCTCTTTGAGTAGTTCTACCTTTATTTCTTTTTCATAGATTTCTTTTAATCTTGCCATACTACTTTTTATTTATCTTTTGTTTCTGACTTTTCTTTTTTGACCTCTACTTTTTTAGTATCTTTTGCTACCTCTTTCACATCTTCTTTTTTAGTATTCTGTGTTGATTTGGGTTTAACTGCTTTTTCGTTTCCTTTACTGACTGGCTTTGTATCAACAGGCTTACCAGTTCGTACAGAGATCCTTTCCTTCCCTCTACCATTTGTTGACATCTTGACCCTTGTTGCCTTACCACTCTCAGGATCAACCAACATAACCTTTGATACAGGAAGAGGCTTAAGAACAGTTGCAATCTCTGCTACTCTACCCCGTCCATCTCCCTTTACACTTTTCTTGAACTCATTGATCCCTTCCACTACAACCTTCATATCCTTTCTAAAAACACGAACCACTTTTCCGGTCCTCCCAGAATCTTTCCCGTAAAGTATTTTTACTGTATCACCTTTCCTTATTTTCATAATACTTCTGGCGCTCTAGATAATATCTTGTCAAATTTCTTTTCTTTTAATTCTCTTGCTACAGGTCCAAATACTCTAGTTCCCAAAGGTGCTTTCTTAGCATCAATTAGGACACATGCATTATCATCAAACCTAATATACGAACCATCAGATCTCTTTGTTTCTTTAGCAGTCCTGATCACTACAGCTTTAAATACCTGGTGAGCCTTGATATTACCATTTGGTAATACATCTTGGATAGCTACAGTTATGACATCTCCAACTCGTGCCCACCTTCTTCTTGAAGCACCTGGGATGCCGATAACCTTAGCCTTTTTGGCTCCGCTATTATCTGCAACAATTAATACGCTTTCTGTCTGTACCATAATTACTACCTTTATTTATCAAGTACTTTCACAACTACCCATCTTACGGTCTTTGAGTATGGTCTGGATTCTCTTATTACAACAGTATCACCTTCTACAACATTCATCTCATTATGTGCCATGAACGAATTTCTGCTCGATACGATCTTGTGATATACAGGATGTCTCACAGGTGCTTCTACAACTACCTTAACAGTATTTTGCATCTTAGTGCTGACAACTGTTCCTTGTAATTCTCTACCCTTATTTTTTCGTTGTTCCAAAGCCATGCTTAAAACCATAAAATTACGCTGAAGGATTCTATCAGTAATCCCTTTACTAATCAATAAAAAACTACAGTTCTGTTCTCGTGACCATCTTAGTCTTGATCGATAATTTGTGTGACGCCAATCTGAACGCCTCTTTTGCGATCGTTTCTGTGACCCCACCGATCTCGAACATAACCGTACCAGGCCTCACTACTGCAACATATCCCTGTACATCTCCTTTTCCGGCTTCCATTTTTGCATTAGTAGGCTTCGCAGTATATGATTTTTGAGGGAATATCTTGATCCATACCTTTCCTTTTCTCTTGATGTAACCTACGATAGCTCGCCTTGCAGATTCTATCTCTCTAGAGTTTATCCAACCTCTACCTGTTGCTTTAAGACCATAATCACCAAAGTCGACATTGTTGTTGGCCATTGCGACACCACCCATCTTGCCTCTAAACTCTTTTCTAAATTTTGTTTTCTTTGGTTGTAACATTTTTATTGTATCTTATTCATTTATTCGTAATTATCTGCTCTCAGTTTCTGCAGATTCTGGTCGGTATACCCATACTTTAATTCCAAACTTACCTAAATCGTGTGTTTCAGCAACATCTTTTGCAAAATCAATATTCGCTTTTAAAGTATGTAGAGGTACCGGACCATCATGATGTTTGATGGTTCTTGCTTGAGAAGCACCGTTGATCCTACCAGAAACCCAGATCCTGATACCCTTTGCTCCTGATGCCTTTGCTTTTTCGATCGCATTCATTGCTAATAATTTTGGAGGCATCCTCCTCAATAGACCACTTGCTATCTCAGCAGCGATAATACTTGCAGACATATCAGGTTTTTTAACTTCACTAACCTTTAATTCAATATTTGTATCAACTACTTTTTTCAATTTTTTAGTTATTGTTTCGATACCAGCGCCTCCACGCCCAATCGCTACACCAGGTCTTGCTACATATACATTTACTTCACAAGCTCCGACTGTCCTAGAGATCTCAACTCTGTCGATACCGGCAGCAGAGAGTTCTTTTCGAACAAGATCTCTGAGCTTCTTATCTTCATGTAGGAACTTAATATATTCGGGGCCCTGCTTATACCACCTAGATTTCCAGGTTTTACTGATCCCCATCCTCATTGCATTTGAATTGATCTTGTGTCCCATATCTTACTTCGACATCGAAACCTCTAAATTTAGGTTGGATCTTCTTTTGTTGATCTTATTAACTCTTGCTCTTGATGCGAACCTATATCTCTTGAGAGTAGGTGCTTCATCAACCGAGATATGAGTGATAATAAGTTTCTCCGGACTCCCCTCAAACTTCTCCTCTGCACTGCTCACAGCTGATTTTAGTGCTTTTGTAACAAATATTGCACCCTTCTTGTTAGTAAATCTCAATAGATCGAGAGCTTTTTGTACATTCATGCCACGAACCATATCAGCTACCAATCTCAATTTCAACGGAGATTGGGCTAAGTTCTTTGCTTTAATTTTTGTCTTTTTTATCTCGACCATGTTTATCTATCTATAAATCTATTCAAATCTACCAGAACTTCCATATACTTTCGCTAGTTTACCCTTCTTTGCATGCCCTTTGAACTTGCGTGTGAGTGAGAATTCACCAAGTTTATGACCAACCATAGACTCCAGAACCAATACCGGTTCATGAACCTTTCCATTATGTACACCAAATGTCAGTCCTACCATCTCAGGTGTGATAACAGATGATCTACTCCAAGTCTTAATTGGAGTTCTCTCTCCTGTATCTATAGCCTTTCGTACTTTCTTTAGTAACTTTGGATCTGTATATGGACCTTTTTTTGCTGACCTGGACATCCTGAATTATGTATAAGTTATTTCTTAGCGTGTGGTCTTGTCTTAGACCTTCTCCTCTTAATTATCATCTTCTCTGTTCTCTTATTTTTACGTGTTCTTGTTCCTACTTTATTACCCCATCTATCCTTTGCAGGACCACCGATAACACCTTTTCCTTCACCACCACCATGTGGGTGCTGAGCAGGATGCATCACTAAACCTCGTACCACTGGCCTCCAACCTAGATTTCGCTTCCTACCTGCCTTACCTAATTTTACATTCATATGATCTTCATTTCCTATCTGCCCTACAGTTGCCATAGATTCACCGTGTACCAATCTGATCTCTCCTGAAGGCATCTTTACCTGCATGTACTTACCTGTCGGATCAACACCCTGTACAACTATGGCCTGACCAGCTGCTCTACCATATGCAGCACCTCTACCAGGCTCTGCTTCGATACAATGAACCTCTGTACCGGATGGAATATTCTTTATTCTCATCGCATTCCCAATAAGTATATCAGCTTGCTCATCAGATACCACGCTGTCACCAACTTGCAATCCTCTAGGTGCAATTATAAATCTTCTATCTCCATCTGCGTACTTCAATAGTGCAAGATGTGCAGATCGATTAGGATCAAAGTAAAATCCTTCTACGACGGCAGGTACTCCGTACTTCTCTCTCTTCATATCTACATGTCTAACTCTTCTTTTCATCCCCCCCCCTCTATGTCTGATAGTAACTTTTCCCTGATTATTACGACCAGAGATCTTTCTCTTGTGAGAAGTAAGTTTTCTTGGAGGTCGCTTCTTTTCAAGATGAGACCTATCTTCCAATCTTGTACCTCTGAGTGTCTGAGTTGTAGGTTTGAATCTTTTAACTGCCATATCTAATGTCTCTAAATATTGAAGAACTCATCTATCTTATCTCCATCTTTCAATAACACGATCGCTTTTTTCATATCTGACTTTCTAAATTTCATATTCCTCTTCCAATCAGTCACAGACTTACCGGGCTTTACCACAGTATTTACCCTCAAGACCTTGACCTTATATTTCTCTTCTACCGCCTTACCGATCTCTATCTTGTTGCTTGTAGTAGGAACAAAGAAAGTATATTTATTCTGTTCATTTGCTAATGTATATGCTTTTTCTGATACTACTGGTAATAATTCCATGGCTTTCATTTCAAAATTCTATTAAATCTAGCTTCTATGCCTTCTACTGAGGCTGTATCAATAAGTAATCTCTTTCCTTGCATCGAGTTATAAGCATTCAACTCAGAATCTCTAACTACAGTCACATTCGCAAGATTTCTCAACGCCAGAACCACCTCATTTGATGATGTCACAACTACATATGTTTCCCTTGAATTCGTAAGTTCTGATCTATCAAGGTTAGTTGTATCCACAAACATAAGATCTTCACCTTTTAACCTAGCGGAGAGTACACATCCTAATGCAGCAAGCTTCATCTTTCGATTCATTCGCTTTGTCCACGTCCTCCCCGAAGGAGAAAATGTCACTCCACCCCCCACCCATAAAGGTGATCTAGTAGAACCATGTCTTGCACGTCCAGTACCCTTCTGTTTCCAAGGCTTTTTTCCTCCACCACTTACCTCTCCCTTACCTTTTGCAGACGCAGTTGCCTGCCTGAGATTGGATTGGTAGACAAGAACAGCCTGCGAAACAAGGTCGGCATTCATTGGTTTTGTCCAGATAGAGTCGTTCAACTTTACTGTCTTATCGGTTTCCTTCAATTTTGTGTCATATATTTTTACTTCCATATTTACTCCATGATAGTAACAGTGACCACATCCCCTCTACTTCCAGGAACGGCCCCAGATATTAACAGATAACCATCAGTTTTATCAACGATCTTCTTATTTTTTACAGTTGTTTTCTGCCCACCCATCCTTCCAGCCATTTTCTTACCTTTTAGAACTCTTCCAGGATCAGTACCTGCACCTATTGAGCCGGGTGCTCGCAATCTATCGGATTGACCATGTGTTTTAGGCCCTCCTGCAAATCCCCACCTTTTAACAACTCCAGCGAATCCTTTACCTTTAGACTGCCCAGTAACATCAACCTTAAGCCCCTTATCTACCTCATCAATGCTCACAGGATCACCCACTACCATTTCATTTTTACCACTTACCCAAGCCCTGTATCGCGGAACGAATCCAAGAGTCTTATATTTACCTTCGAGGGCTTTTCCAACTTTTTTCAATTTTCCGATGCCGATCTCATAACCTTGGTCGTCGGAATAGCTAACAACCGCACCATTTGTATCAAGTATAGTTACGGGTACCGACTTATCTCCATCGAATACTCTCGTCATTCCAGTTTTGATTCCCAATAATACTTTCATCTTTTGTATACTAAATAATTAGTTCCGACCCTGATCCCCAGGCACCTTATTAGATGCCAAGAGTCAATTTCGAACAACCTACTGGATCTCGATACCTACGCCCGCAGGCATCTGTAGATGCTGCAATGCCTCGATAGTCTTTGCAGTGGGTTCAATAATATCGATCAACCTTTTATGAGTTTTGATCTCAAAATGCTCCATAGAACTCTTATACACATGTGTTGACCTATTGACTGAATATCTTTTTGACCTAGTGGGTAGAGGGATAGGACCGGCAACTTTCGCACCTGTCCCAACAGCAGTCTCAATTATACTCTTTGCGGACTTATCGACCACAGTAGAGTCATAACCTCTAAGCTTTACTCTAATTTTTGAAGCAACCTGAGCCATGATAAAGAGCTATATTGTAAACTTATGGCACTAATAAGGTGGGTCTTTCGACCCACCTTTCAAACACTACTTTTATTCCACTACCTCTGTAACAACCCCATGCCCTACTGTTTGACCACCCTCTCGGATCGCAAACTTCATTCCTTTTTCTACTACTACTGGAGCGATCAGTTTGATATCAAACTGCACGTTATCTCCAGGGATTACCATCTCAACACCATCTGGAAGGGTTACCTCACCGGTAACATCAGCAGTTCTCATATAGAACTGTGGCTTATAT
The DNA here is from genome assembly GCA_020632395.1 of Candidatus Nomurabacteria bacterium. Taxonomy (NCBI): domain Bacteria; phylum Candidatus Nomuraibacteriota; species Candidatus Nomurabacteria bacterium. Next base: position 150,935 of record JACKFQ010000002.1, read on the forward strand.
CCAGATACAAATGGTGTGTGTCGACCACCCTCTTCTTTGCTAAGTACGTATACCTCTGCCTTGAAGTGGGTGTGGGTCTTAACTGAACCCGGTGCTGTAATAACCTGACCTCTTTCAACATCAGTTCTCTTGAATCCACGTAGAAGTATACCAGCATTATCACCTGCCTGACCTTCATTCATAGATTTATTGAACATCTCTACACCAGTAACAGCAGTCTTCTGATCTTTTCGACCCATACCTAATACATCAACGTTATCACCAACCTTGATGACTCCTCTTTCGATCCTACCAGTCACAACAGTTCCTCTACCCTCGATAGAGAACACATCTTCGATAGGCATCAAAAATGGCTGATCGATAGGTCTCTCAGGAAGAGGGATCACTTCATCTACCGTTTCCATCAATTTTCGAACCTCTGCCAAAGCAGCTTCATCTCCTTTTTCAGCCTTCAATGCATCGACCTCCACAACTGGTGCATTTGGATCATATCCATACTTCTCAAGTAACTCTGCAATATCAGCCTTGATCAACTCAAGGATCTCAGGATCAGCATCACCAAACTTATTGATACATACAACGATATGCTCAACACCAACCTGACGTGCAAGTAGTAGATGCTCTCTAGTCTGAGGCATAGCACCATCCGCAGAAGAGACTACGAGGATAGCACCGTCCATCTGTGCAGCACCTGTGATCATATTCTTAATATAGTCTTTGTGTCCCGGACAGTCGACGATCGCATAGTGCCTCTTTGCGGTCTCGACCTCTACATGAGCTACAGCAATTGTGATGCTTTTTGCTCTCGACTCAGGATCCTTATCCAACTTGTCGATCATTTTAGCAGCATCTTGGGAGTACGCATTGATAACACCTCGAAGAAGTGTTGTCTTTCCGTGATCCACGTGACCTAGCGTACCGACGTTCACGTGAGGCAAAGTCCTGTCATATGTACCTGCCATTATTTCGGATCTAATAAATAAGATATCTTTTATTCGCAATTATGCGTTTATACCAGATTTGGAGGTAGTAAACCAGGATAAACTCACAATAGCGAATATCGTGATGGATATTATCAGAAAGGATAGGAGTACGCAAGTATTTTGCCTATATTTATTACAATTCTTAAAAACCCTACTCCAAACTCGCACTTGAAACACTTAGATCGTATCTGAACGACCAACTTTCAAAGCGTGTTAGATCTTGCATTGCAGTACTTTAACGATGTCCTAACATCGACATTTGACCACATCGGGTTCTACTACACTATCTGTAGGATGTTCGATCAATTCCAACTCGAACAGTACAACACAGACCATCAGAACCCCAAGCTGAATTTTGTTGCCTAAAAAAACTCGGGAGGAATAGCCCTCCCGAGTTACTAATTCAGTATGTTACAGATCAATCCTCCTTTTTACCGCTTGCGATCTCTTCTGCAATACTCTTAGGTACCTGTGCATAATGTGACATTTCCATATTTGCAGAACCACGTCCACTAGTGATCGACCTTAATTCAGTTGTATAACCAAATAGCTCAGAAAGCGGTACCAATGCCTTGATGATATGTAGGTTGTGCTTAACCTCGGTCTGCTGGATCTCACCTCTCTTACTACTCAAAGAGCCAGTAACATCTCCTACATACTGCTCAGGGATAGTAACTTCGACGCGCATGACAGGCTCGAGTAGTACCGGACCAGCATTTCTACAACCCTCCTTGAAAGCCATACTACCAGCTACCTTAAATGCAGCCTCTGATGAGTCAACCTCGTGGTAAGAACCGTCATAGACAGAAACCTTCACATCTACGACAGGGTAACCAGCGACTACACCCGAGTGCATTGATTCCTCAACACCCTTTTGAATAGCAGGGATATATTCCCTAGGAATTGCACCCCCCTTGATCTCATTTACAAACTCAAAACCTTTTCCTGTTTCGTTAGGTTCCAACCTAAGCCAACAATCACCATACTGTCCCTTTCCTCCTGATTGCTTGACGTACCGACCTTCCTCTTCTCTAACCTGTGTGATCGTTTCTCGATATGCTACCTGTGGTTTACCTACGTTTGCCTCTACATTGAACTCACGCTTAAGCCGGTCAACAATTATCTCTAGATGTAGTTCTCCCATTCCAGAGATGATGGTCTGACTTGTTTCTTGATTAGATGAAACCCGGAATGTAGGATCTTCTTTGACCAATCTAGCTAGAGCCAATCCAAGCTTCTCCTCATCTGACTTGGTTTTAGGTTCGATCGCTTGTGAGATGACTGGTTCTGCAAATTGGATCTTCTCTAAGATGATAGGGTTAGCCTCAACACATAGCGTATCTCCTGTTATAGAGTCTTTTAACCCAACTATTGCACCGATATCCCCAGTAGCTAACTGATCTACCTCTTCTCTTTCATCAGCATGCATCAGAACTAGCCTTCCAACTCTTTCTCTAATTCCCTTAGTAGAATTATAAACATAAGTACCTGCCTGTATCTGCCCGGAATACACTCTGAAGTAAGATAGGTTTCCAACATGCGGATCATTTACTATCTTGAACACCAATGCAGAGAAGGGTTCATCATCCGATGCTTTTCTCTCGATCTCAGCTTCTGTCTTTGGGTGAATACCCTTTATAGCAGGAACATCGTTAGGAGAAGGCAGACAGTTCACAATGTAATCAAGTAGTTTCTTCGATGTAGCTGTTCTTGAGTCACCACCCATCACAGGGAAAATACTCCTGTTGATAGTACCTTTTCGTAATGCTGAAAGTAATTCGTCTGTACTGATCTCCTCACCTCCAAAGAATTTCTCCATTAACGTATCATCTTGCTCCACAAGTTTCTCTACTAGTTCTGCACGATATTCTGCAGCCTTTTCCTTTAGCTCATCAGGGATCTCACCTTGTACCATATCCAGATCCTCAACATTCTCATATGTATAGGATTTCATCTCGATAAGATCTACAAACCCTCTCAATTCATGCTCCCTACCGATCGGGAGGATCAATACAACTGCATTTGGACTCAATCTTTCCTTTATAGTTCGGATCGACATATCAAAGTCTCCACCGATCAGGTTCAACTTGTTTACGAAGCACATCCTGGGGACCTTATACTTGTCTGCCTGCCTCCATACGGTCTCTGACTGAGGTTCTACACCCATCTTGCCGTCAAAGATGACTACAGCACCATCCAGAACCCTCAGTGAGCGTTCCACCTCGGCGGTAAAGTCTACATGGCCAGGTGTATCGATAATATTGATACGATAGTCGGTTCCCCGATAATTCCAGAAACATGTGACAGCAGCAGACATAATAGTTATGCCCCTCTCCTTCTCTTGCTCCATGAAGTCTGTGGTTGCTTCTCCCTCATGAACCTCACCGATCTTATGCTTTTGTCCTGTAAAGAACAGAAGTCGCTCAGTAGTAGTGGTTTTACCTGCATCAATATGTGCAATTATTCCAATATTCCTGATACGATCCAAATCAAAGTCAACATTATACGAGATCTTTGCCATTTCAATACTTACAGAAAAATATTACATCGCATGGATTCTATAATTAGAAGCCGATGTTTGCAAGAGAAAACGGAATGAACAGTAAAGATCTAGATGAATCTCTTAGCTAGATCGCTTATCTCACCTTCAAGATCCCTATCTACAGCCTCTTCAAAAAACCTTTTAGCTTCAGCATCATCTTCAAGTACCCTTGCTCGGAGACCCTTGTAATATGCTGTAAGAGGAGGATCTTTGAATTCTTTTTCTAATATAGCGATCATATCATCTACGCCTGTCAGATCTTTTTCTACTAGAAGTCTATAGTCCAATACTGATCGGAGATATTCTTCTTTCTCAGAAGATCCTGCTGTGGTCATATCGAAACTTTCTACATAAACAGTATACTCCTCCCAATTTTCCCACGCAGAGTATACCCTCATAAAGAGTAGTTTTGTCCTGTTGCTCTCTGCGAAATCATCGATAATATCTAATGCTCTATTGAACTGTGCATCATCAACCAGTAAGGAGATGTACTCATCCAGGATCTCCAAACCTTCTGTGTCATCGCTAAATGCTATTGAGCGTTCATAGATCTCATATGCCGAGCTGGTTTGCCCAAGTACAGAATACGTTCGTGCCAGATACAGATATAGGACATTGTCATCAGATCCCAAGCTTATCGCTTTCTCAAATCTATTTAATGCTTCCTCGTATTCATCAAGGTCGTAGTATGCTCGTCCAAGATAGTAGAGTCCTTCCCAATAATTCTCCATACCTTCTTCAAATTTCCCCAATAAAGATCTTGCCAAAGCGGGATATCCGGAGAGTATAAAAGTTCGTGAGTTATTCACAACGGAATACAGATCAACATCATCGAGATCCTTATCAATATCGTTTGTGTAAAAAACCCAGAGTTGAGTTACATCAGCATTCAGTCCTTCTGGAATATCAGTGACAAACGTGGAGACCTGTTCTAATTGATCGGCTTGGATCGCCAACTGTGTAGCTAAGAGAGCTCTTGTTGGGTTTGGATCTTCACTATATGCTCTAGAAGCACTTTGAAATCCTTCGCTATAATCCATCCGAGCCTGCTGAGCTGTTGCGAGGATCTCGTATAAAGTCGCAGATTCAGGTGTTGTGATTCCTGTAGACACATCGGATATCAGCTCTGTAGCCTCTTTGTAGTAACCTTTCCTACCAAGGATATCTACGATACCTTTGTACGGATCAACTTCTGTCTGAGCGATCTCTGATGCATCAAGGTAGAGGCTCATGGCTTTTGAGTAGTTTCCCGCTTCAAATTCTGTACGTGCCTCTGTTAATGCAGATCTATAGGAGTCTTCATCAAAACGCCCTCTCTGCCAGATCAAAAGCACCAATCCGACAATAAGTAGTAATAGTAGGCCGAATAGTATCAGTAACAATTTTCGGTCCTTTATGAATTCTTGAAGTTTGCTATTCAAAATATCTCCTTAATGAACTATTATATTAGATAGTATTGGCATGGATGACAGTTTGTCAAATCTATGATACTATGCCACGGTTCCGTTGCTAAGTATCTGACGCTACTGTCATGAACCGGTTGTCCCGTAGCACGGAAATAACTTGTTCGTCCATTCAATGGAACGAAAGCTCCAAAAGAGCCTAAATAACAGCAGAAGATCTTTACGACTACTGGCATTTGGCCTCCTGTCTGGTTACCTGATCTTACCTGCGATCATCTTCATTTTAACATCCCATCCAGGGTTTGTTTCTGCAGAGGATAATCTCGTTATAAATGAACACTCCGAAGAACTCCTAATTCCTGAATGGATGAGATCCACAGATCATCCTCGATCGACCGATCAGATATTTGGTTACAACATCATCAAAGTTGAGACTGTAGATGGGATTTTCAACTTGTTTACTCCATACTCTTCTGTAGAAGATATATTGACTGATGCAGGGATCCAATTTGATGAGGATGACAAATTGAATGTATCTCCAAACGAAATCCTTGGTTCATCTGCATACATCAAATTAACCAAGATCGATTCAAATGAAGAATCCGTAGAATATCCTGTACCATTCAGTACAATCTTTGAGGAGGATCCAGAGCTTGAGGTTGGAAATGAGATATTGAAGCAAGAAGGTGTTGATGGGAAGAAAGTCGTTGTATACGAACATATCTTTGCTGACGGAGTGAAGGTTGACCAGAAGATCGCATCTGAGACGATCATCAAAGATCCTACACCTGAGATCATCATCAAAGGTACAAAACCACTTCCAATAATTCTCTATACTAGCAATACTTGTAACTATTGGGATGGGATCATTGATGAAAAAACTGCAGATCCAAACGAACGACTCTGGCTAAAAAGTGTGATGCGCTGTGAGTCTGGTTGTAACGCTGCAAACAATGGCCCACACAAAGGGCTATTTCAATTTCTACCTAGTACATTTGAGAGGTACGGAGGAGAGAATATCTTTGACGGAGCTGAACAGATAGATATCACATTGCGAATTTACCGACTCGGAGGTTCTGGACAGTGGCCATACTGTTCCTCTAGGGTCACTTTCTAGCACTCAACAAACTTTATCCACTTATATATTCCAACTGTAATATTCGCAGATATCCTGAGGTATCTCAGCTAGAAACCTAGACGGCATCTGGTCTGTGTATCCACCCATACTACTTCGAGACTCTGCAAATGTCAGCCACAACCTCTCCTTTGCTCTCGTGATACCTACATAACACAACCTTCTTTCTTCTTCTAATTCTTGTGGTTCTGTGAATGTTCTGGAGTGAGGTAATAATCCCTCCTCCATACCCACAATGAACACTGCAGGGAATTCCAGACCCTTGGAGGAGTGCAAGGTCATCAAAGTTACCGCTCCCTCAGAAAGATCCTTATTCGATTCTTCTTGAGCCTGCTCTATCAAAGCAATATCCTGCAAGAACACATTTAGTGACTTGTCTCCTTCTCGCTGAGCATAACTTGATGCTACTGTACGAAGTTCTTGTACATTCTCCCGTCTAGAATAACCAGCATCAGATCCATCATCCACATGATCAAGATACTTTACCCTGTCGATAACTTTATCAATTAGTGTCAGGACATCATTCTCGAGCGAAAAAAAGTACAGCGATCCGAAAATATCTACCACATTTGCATTCTTCATAACCTCCGACAGATGCTTATCTACAGCATCTATCGCTACCTGATCAAATCTCAGTTCATCTATTCTTCCAGTATCTAGTGCGTAAGAGATCACTAGTAGTTGTCCTAAGGACACACCCGCCTCTCGTGCCACTTTGACTAGATTAGCTACAGATTTTGGTCCCATTTTTCTACTTGGGACATTGATTATCCGATACAGACTCATATCGTCCTTTAGATTATTGAAAACTCTCAGGTAGCTAAGTAGATCTTTTATCTCCCGACGATCATAGAACCTAAATCCTCCGATCAGTTGATACCTAACTCCATTCTGCAAAAGAGCCTCCTCCAATACCCTCGATTGATAGTTTGTACGATAAAGGATGGCTATATCCCCAAGTTTAAATCCCTTCCTTTGCAAGGTGGATATCTCATCAACAACAAACTGAGCTTCGCCCTTCTCATCTCTTGCCTGATAAACAGTTATTGGTGATCCTTGCTCCTGAGATGTCCACAGACTTTTATCTATACGTTCATTGTTCTTCTGAATGACAGATACTGCAGCATGGATGATATTTGCTGTGGATCTATAGTTCTGCTCCAGCTTTACCGTTGTCACTTTCTTGAAATCTTTTTCGAAAGAGATGATATTTTTAATATCTGCCCCTCTCCATTTATATATGCTCTGGTCATCGTCACCTACTACACACAAGTTCTGGTGTCCATCAGACAGATGCCTGATCAGTTTGTATTGAACCTTGTTAGTATCTTGGTACTCATCAACGAGTATCTGATCGAACTTTTCTTGATATCTATCTCGGATATCTTTGTTCTTATCAAACATCTCAACGGTTTTATACAAAAGATCTGAAAAATCAACCGCATTCATCTCGATCAGTTGTTTCTGATAATCCGGGTATATCTGCGCTACAATATCCTCCACATATCCTACATAATGAAGAGAGTACTCATTTGGCCCTACCATATCGTTCTTTGCAGAACCTATCATAGATTGGATAACTCGGGGTTTGAACTGCTTGATGTCAATATTTGCCTGTAACATCAATTCCTTGACCAAATTTTCTGAATCGTCACTATCATAGATCGAGAAATTTGGTGATAGATCGACCTTCGATGCTTCCGAACGTAAAAATCTCGCACATATCGAATGAAATGTACCGATCATCGGACGAACTGAATAATCAAAACCTAACTGATCAAAGATAGTACGGATCCTTTCATTCATCTCCTCTGCTGCTTTCTTAGTGAACGTAACAGCCAAGATCTTATCTGCATTTACTCCGTGATTTGCGATAAGGTTGGCAATTCGATAGGTTATCACTCTGGTCTTGCCTGAGCCGGCACCTGCAAACACCAACAAGGGACCGTCTACATGTTCGACAGCCTTTTTCTGTTCGGGATTTAAATGTGTAAAGAAATCTGATAGATCAGACATTATTATTTAGTAAGGTGATAGCTGAAGCGCTACAGTTTATCCCATCCCCCACTGTGATGCAATGAAAGTAAGCAACCCTATAAGACATCTACTTGGAGAGTTTTGTTCTTAAGACGAAAATTACGGTATCAGCTTTACAATTTCTGTACATATTGACCAAAAACCCAACCTTCCTCTTCGCCATTCCATTTGATCTTGAACCACTGCCCATTTTCTTCTACAAGGACAAAAAGTTTACCTTCATCTACCTGTCCGAGAACTTGTCCACCTGTAGAAGGAAGTGACCGAACATTAAGATTACCAGTGGGAGTTTCCAAGATCTTTACGAGTTGAACATCTCCGGGTGTGACAGAAAAAGATACTGTAAAGGATGAGCCTGAAAGGTTCGGTTTTCCTAATCTTCTCAAAGCGAAATCTTGCTTGTAATCTCCAGGAACCAATGGTGCTTTCATATTGAACTTGACCTCATAATTTTCGTCTGGGAATAGGGTAACCTCTTCGATATGTGTTGGTGCGTCAAAACTATCCCATTCCTGATTAACAGAAAACTCACTATCTGTTCCGTCAGCAGTCACAACATAAACAAAATCATTGAAGGTGAACCATGGATTCTCCCCACTATTCTTAACATTTACTGTCACTTCAAAATCTTCACCTAATCCGATCTCTTTCTGATAGTCAACCTGACCTATAAATGCTGAGATCTCGTAATGATCCTCATTTGTATACCTTAATTGCGGAAGTAGTTGTTTTACTTCATCAGAAAATACTCCTGTACTTGATGAATAATTCAATTTTGATAATGTGCCAGATTCTTTAGATACTATATCCAGATCTACTGGTAGGACACCATTCTCGACTATTCCATACCGATATGAAAGATCCTCAATAAGTTCCTGTAAGGCTTCTCTTGCGGGAGTCGTAAGATCACTCCCGTTAGACATATACCCGATCAGTACAACCCCTTCGGGTGAATCTAATTCAGGGATCACACCAGGCCATCCACTTCGACCCTGATATACCTGACCGTCTCGATTCACTATGTAGTTGTATGGCAGGTCTGCCATCTCAAGCCTAGTGACATAGTAGTAATATAGCATCTTGTACCATAATTCCGGGTCATTCTCCAAATACTCTGGAGCACCTGCGATCTTGGTAATAAGTATCTTCTCAGGAAATGCATAAACCTCCTGCTCTTTGACATATAGTGCCTCATCAAGGCTCAGATCTTTACGTTCGATCAGAGAATACGCTCGAACAGATCCAGTGACTACACTAAAAAGGAGTGCGGAGATCGTAATTGTATAAAACAAACTTTTTCTATTCATGTATCTAATTCTATTAGTAAAAACCTACGATGTAAAATCGATCAGCATAAACCCTTATCATTCTGTAGTCAGATTGCCGGGAACATATACTAATTCAGGGTCTAATGCATTTGCATATATTATCAAAGGCACTACATACTGTTCTCCCTCATAGGTGATCGTCCCCCTACAATCCATTCTAAAAGCAGGTGCTAAGTTCTTTGTGGTAGCACGAATATAGTAATATACGACATCGATCGTACGAACTTTGCAACTATCAGGAGTTGGCATCTTATCGATATCACTTTGGGGAGGGGCATCACCCAAGAAACCACTAGCAGGATCATAAGGTTCACTTCCTATGGATGTCAGATCTAATCCAATTGGAGCAAGTTCGTTAATATCTTTTGGATAATCAGCCCTGTTTATGACACTTCCTAACAGATTGGGATCTATCAATGATACCTCTGTTCTCTCTCCTAACTCAAACAGGTAAACTTGCCCTTCTATCAGAGCTCCATCCTGTTCTATCACTATGTAATCCGTATACTCGTTAAATCCGGGATTTTGCACTTGTATCCCATCGATATTTCTATTCACCTCTATCCTATAAGTTTGCCCGGTCCTGGATATCCTTGCTTCTGAAAAATCAGCAGTTGATCCAAAATATTCCTTGATAAAATCCCTGAAAAAGTTGTCTAGCATATCAGTAGAAAGTACACCTCCATTATGAATGAGGTCCAATTCGACTGGCTGATCGAACCTGAAGAAGGTCTTATCTTGTATAGCATCATAATCAACTAACTGAAGAGTGTCCGAACTGCTTTTTTGCCATATATAGTAGATCTCATCAAATTGCTGTTTTGTCCAAAAAGCTTTGCCAATCTTTATCATGAACTGCTGTACAACGTCACTATGATTGAGATGTTGGATATCATAGACGTAATAACGATCCTCGCTAATATCGATCTTTGCTGTCAGATCTGGGTCGATACTGACTTTTGCCCCCTGATCGTAATTGAATTGCTGATCAACACCACCCGGAGGTAGAGGTTGATCTTTTGGTGAAAAGACAGAATTAACAAAAAGCAAGAACAGCAAAAGAAGCAATAGACCAACACCAAACAGGATCAACCGGCGTTTGTCAGCTAGTAATGATCCAATCATGTTGTTAGATCTATTAATTTCCATAATAATGTGTCAACAGCCTCTGATGCTACATCCCAGAGAATTATACCAATCCAAAGAGTTCACATAACCACCACCGGATTGCACCTCCAAATGATAGTGTGCACCAGTCCAACATTTACTTGTGGGTAAACCTGTACTAACCCTTGCGACAGGTGTTCCTTGAGTGACAGGTCCTAGACCTACTAGAGGTACAACGTGTAGTAGTGTGTAAACATTACCTTCAATGTCAGTAAATTCCAACTCTCCTCCACGGGATTGAGTTCCTGGTGACCATTCACAATCCTTATCAACAGCTATGGCTGTAACTTCGCCATTGTTCGGAGCCTTCCACACCCCTGCATTTGGAGATAGATCGATCGCATAAGTTCCCATCTTTGCATGTGAGAACCCACCAAATGGTCCTTGATTACATGTCGCACCAGCAGAGATAGGACATATCGATGTCAATGGTGGAGATCCAGCAGCAGGAGGATTAGTCCCACCACCTGGAGCTGGATTCAAGGTCGGGCCATCGTAGATCTCTACACCTAAAGGAGTCATATTTGCATGTGCGATCGTTTCATCTTCTACTAGTGCATCTGCCCAAAATACGAACAATCCCATGATTGCACATACACCCCAGACTGCTACAAGCATCATTGTCAGGATCGGTTTTGCGAGCTTGAAGATTGCCTCGGTACCAAGCCATGCGATGATAGAGATAACGATCCCACCCGGTACGACACCAATAAGTGTTGCTATTCCCTTGATAGCCATTTTGACCGCTGTGTTGATCACTTGACGTACACCTATAACACCTGCGATGTACTTATTTATCGCACTGGTCCAGAGTGGATCACTTGATAGCTTTTTGAGTATACCTAATACCCGACCACGGATCTTATTCAATCCAGGCCATCTACCCTGTCCCAATTCAATAAAATCACCAATATATTGCGATATGGATCTATAGACAAGCTCACCTTTATTATTTTTCCCGCGAATCTTACCTAAACGAAATAACCTGTCAGTGATCCATACATTTCTTTCAGATCTCTTTAAAATCGATTGCAGGGGTTTTGGTAGTGGACCACTCCCTTTCAAAGCTTTAATCACTCCTAAATAGTTGTTAGCAAGTACTTCCTTATTTAATGTTCCATCAGGATTGATCAATCCTCTGATCGCAGAGAATTTTGAGGGGTCAGAAAGGATGAAGCTTTCGAGATGTTTCTTTCTGTCAGTATAAAATGCTCTTTGGACAGCCCGTCTACGGCTCTCAGCGAGGAAATCAAAACCTTCTTGATTCCAAAAGAGTGTTTTGATAATACTACCGGGTGTCAAGTAATAAAGTGATGAGAGCCTAGCTGTGTGAACATTTATATCATCACGACCAAGAACGATCTTGTTGTTATATGAATATGTTTTACCATCTTTATTCACCATCTTATATTGGATATTTGCCAGTTGACCAGGTGCAGATGCTCCACTAGCATCAGTAAAAAATGCTGTTCCGTTGATCAATCCTCCTCCGAAACCACCTCTAAGGAATTGACTATTTAACATTCTGCCTGTCACTAACCAACTATTGAGTCGATTTCGTAATTCAGATCCAGGCACCATACTCAATTGATCCCCCATATTTTTTAACCTCAACATTTCAGCGGTTAACCTCCTTCTTTCAAAACGATCCTCGGTTCTGAGGATCTCGAATCGTAACCTAGAAATGTCAGCATTTATAAGTTCTTGAGCGCCTTCTCTTGCGAACTTCACATCATTTGGTTTAACATTGCCAATGTTAGGATTTCTCCAATAATCACCGCTTTTGTTCACTCTTTGCTGTTCTGCCCCATAAAGCTGAGAGAGTGTAGTTCTGTGTGTATTGAGGTCTTTACGATAATTCATGAGTTGTTTGAGTTCTCTTTCTTCTTCTGTTGTCCGTGTAGCCTTTGCCTGTAGCGCATCGATCTGAACAGAAACACCTTTGATATCCTCCGATAATGTGTCTAAACCACCTTTTATTGTTTCCCCTGCGTACTCACCATCACCTTTCATCCTTTCCCAACCAAGTGCTAGATTTGCAGCTCGTTGATGTTTTTCTCTTTCAGCCTGTGTTGTAGCTAATGAAGCATGCAGTGCTTCATTCTCCGCATATGTCAACCTATATCCTGATATCCCATCTCCATAAGTACCACTTCTCTGAATCTCTTTCTGATACTGCTCCATGAGTGCATCTACCCTGATCATTGCGTCTGGAGATGTACCGAGATCTGTTATAAGATTGCTACGTACTTCTGCTAATGCACGATTGTACTGAGAGTTTGGATCTGATGTGTCTCTCCATGGATTTCCTTTTTCATCACCAATATCAGCGCCATAAAGTTTTGATCCTCTCGCGGTTCTACTTTTTCTAATGGCTGCTTCTAAGCGTTTTCTGTCTTGAGTGATCTGATCTTTGCTATTTTCCACCAACTCTTGGACACGACTAGCAAAAGCCTTTGTGTTCTTATCCAAACCTTCAGACTCCGCAATCTTCTTCGCCACCTCCATATTTGCCTTGATAGCGGTATTCTCTGCAAGAAGCCTCTTATGTGTCTCCTCCATACCCGTACTGTACGACATGTTCGCTGCACTACCGAAATCCATAGCTTCCTTCATGGACATCCCAGTCTTTAGACCAATACCTACAGCTAAAGCAGCATCCAGAGCGGCAGCTGCACCGGTAAGTCTAGCCATCTTGCTATCTTGCTTAGCTCCCTCGAGCAGTTTATCCACAAACTTATTCGGATCTGAAAATGCTTTGCCTATTTCACTACCTCGGATCCTAAACCTTGAGGCATCTGGATCACGAGTTCGAACTTTTTTTTCTTGAATTTCATCCCGATCTAACCTGAAATCTACAAAGTTCACAGATTTCAGGAATGTTTCTGAAAGAGAGTTGATCGCAGCATCGTTAGCAACGATCCCTGGGTTCATGGCTAGCTCTGCTAGAGCTCGAGTAAAATCATCAGTATTGTTGAGACCTGTCGGGCGTCGTCTTAGCGGTTTGCTTGTACTTTTGTTATTTGCAAAGATGAAGTCAAAGATCGACCCTAAGGCACTATCATAACCTTCATTCTTTTTCCTAGGCTTTGGCATTCAATATGCTATTCAAATCATTACTATCCAAAGAAACTACCTACAACAGGGATCTTTCCAAAGCTCTTCTGGACATTACCAAATGCAGTAGCAGTCCCTTTACCGCCACTTGGAGCAGGAAGCAGATCAGCGATCAAGTTTGGTGCCTCAGCTGCTGTAAAGAAGAAGAATAGTGGAAGGATGAATTTTAGGAATCCACTAAGTAGTCCTCCTCCATTACTTACTGTCAGATCTCCGCCTGCCAATCCCTTGGGGAATCTATAATCTACCCCTATCTCGAAAAGATAATTTGCAAGATTGATTATCAGGAAAACAAGCACAAAAGTGAGAACATTCTTCAAGATCCTGTAGAACCAATCTGTTGCTGTAGATTGTTTACCAGGCAATACTGAAACAAATAGATATATTGGTGCTAAAACAGTGTCGAGGATTATACCGATATATGCTTTCATCAGTGTGATAAATACTTTTAGTGAAGCATAGGCTGTGATACCGATAAACACCAAAGTTACAAACATCAACAAGATACCACCTGCAGCCACAGGTGCAAGGGGTGGGAATGCTATACCCACGATCGACATGATACCTCCAATCAGTAATCCACCCCCCCCGAACCCACTTATTCCGATCCCATCAGTCCCTCTAAACAGTAATCCAACTAGACTTAATGGATCACCAACTACAAGTGGATCAGTCAGACCTAAAATCCCCGTGATAACATTTATCAACATGGCACCAAAATCGATCATGATACCAACTATTGCAAAACTGAAAGTCACAAGGATCAGTCCAAGTATGATCCTTGGTATAGTATTAAAGATGGTCACAGCCATCTGTCCACCGATCTTATGTCGGAACATGATCATGAATCCGGCAGCTATCAAAGCGATCACAAAGAATGAATATGATAGTAATCGTATCTTATCCCATAGATCTGAGATATTTATACTTTGCAGGACATCAAATCCATCTTGAGCATAAACAGATGTGTTGACTCCTTCATACCCTGGCACCCACTCATTAGCAAGATGTGCTATCACATCTGTGGAAGGAGGATTGTTGAGCATAGCCATATTCATATTTTCAAGAGTACCATTCAGTCCATTTCGTGCGAAACCATCGAGATCAGGATACTCTTCTAACATAGCAGTGTAGTTGCATCCGAGAGTCGGTTCTATTGAAAACACCATATTACCTAGCAAGGACGCGATCTCATTTCCTGAGTCATCATAATTATCTAAAACCTGATCATTGAAACCACTATTTAATTTATTAGCTTTCACATTTACATAAGAATATGAAGGATCAATACATGTCGGAAGATCAGATGTTTGAGCAAATGCAGATGTTGAAGATAGCGTGGTAAAAAGTACAATTGTGAAGACAAACCACTGCTGAGCACTATCTTTCTTTATAAAATTTAATGTGCTTCTTGAAGCCTTATGCACTACTCTGACAATTTTTTTGAATTTTTCTATCTGCATTTGGATCTCGAAAATAAAATTAAAATACTCCGCAAGCTTCACCTCTTCGTTCAGCTTCCTCAACAACAGCTTTCCAATATTCATCCCAACTAGGCATGTCTGGATCACCTGGTGCACGCATTTGGGCTTCTGTATTATATAATGTCATGTATGGAGATACGTCCCAGAGACATGGTATATCATAAATATTCTTATAATCAACCCTCACTTGACAAGGTGTTGTCACATAGTGTGCTTTCATTATCGGTTCAGGATTATTCTCAAAACCCGGTTCAACATAATCAGGAAAATCTAATGGGGATAGATTTGTGGCAAGAGAATGATCGAAAAACTGATCTGCACAATATTCGTCATTACATGTTTGGTTTGAACCGTATATAGCATCTATAAGTAGTCCAACTATCTCGACTTCTGCACATTGCTGTCTATTTGCGAGACACTCTACCCATTGCTTGGCGTCTACAAGTGCTGTAAATACAAAGTCCATAGGAGACCTTCTATTC
The DNA here is from genome assembly GCA_020632395.1 of Candidatus Nomurabacteria bacterium. Lineage (NCBI taxonomy): Bacteria > Candidatus Nomuraibacteriota > Candidatus Nomurabacteria bacterium. The sequence continues at coordinate 166,613 of JACKFQ010000002.1, forward strand.
ACGCATGTTTCAAAGACATTCTGATTTGGCATAAATTCAATATTGCTTACATCTATACAATCTGCAGTACCGTAGTTACGAGGTTGGACATTTGTTGTAGGAGGCGTCCTTAATGAAGTCACTATGTCCGCGATCTGATTTGTTACACCAGGATTTGGATCTGATCTCTGAACCTCAACTGGCAATTTCGATAGGAGTTCCCTTTCTACAGTTGCTTGGTCAGGCTCTTTAGGGCTGTTAGAAATCTTAATATTTACCGAATACGGTTCACCAACAGGATATTCATAATCAGGTATAGTTTCACTTATAGATACAAGCTCTGAAGACTTAGGTGCAACAGATTGTTGACCGATATATTCGTCTTTGATGAGATCACTGCTACTTCTGAATCGCACCTCTTTTTTACTAATTGCAAAAGTATTATCACTCATATCTTCAATACCTGAGAGAAGTCCCATTGGGGAAGTTACTTTCCATATCTCAAGTACAGCATTTTTTGCTACGGTGACAGTCTGTCCATTGTTCCCCTTCTCTGCACCATCATTTAATCCGATATTTACAGGTGTCGTTGAACATACAGGTTGAAATGGAAATTTTTCTGATTCACAACCTTGGGGATTTGTAGCCTGACAACCGTTCTTCCCTGCTCCACCGGTTGCTCCATACCCTGAATCAACACCCTTGACTAGTTGAACACCTTCGATCGGAGCTTGTAACGGAGTTTCTTCAAAAAGAGCGGTTTGTGAAAAAAGTTCGATCTTACTCTCGTCAAATGCTTCTGCACGTGAGCCACTATCTGCTGGAACGACAGGGGTTTGAGTATATGAACGAGACATTAGCATCATGAGATAACAAATGAGTAACATTCCGAATAAGAACATTGATTTTTTTACGTTTTCCTTTTGAGTAATAACCATATGCATTGTCCTCGATTTTATAACAGTTAGTATCAATTAACAATCTTCAATATGACCGCTTTTTCCCCCTCATACTCATAAACTCCTTGTACGAGGTTCTCAATGTCATAGATCCTAGTAGTATCATACCTAGACTCATAGATAGTAGTGGGATATGATCTGATATCGCAGTCTTTGGTGTCACACCAGAGGTTGAAGGATAATATGCCTGTCCCGCATAACCACCTCCACCGCCAACTCCTACCGGTATGTATTGTAATGAAACTCCGTAATCAGTAAGTAGATCTACCGAATCTCCTCCGATAGTCGTGGTCGATGCTGTGGCGATCAGTGATATTTCGTTCTCTGAGGCATCAGCAATAGTAGATGTCACCTCATCAGAATTCGCATAAACATACATCGATGCCAGTATCTCATCTTCATCAGAATATGAGAAGTATTCCGCACCATCAGTAGTTCTAGCATCAGCGATGCTTGCGATCCATCTCCCTGCAGCATCAGTGACCAGTGCGATAGGATTTGATACATCAGTACTGCCGGTACTATCGGTATCTGACAAAGTGAGTAGAATTACCACATCTGTATAATCGTCAAGACCTGTAACCTCACCAGAGATAGTTTCATACGGTGGGGGAGATGCCAATGTCGAATAAGTTGTGAATGTAAACGGAGATCCTCCATCATTAAAAACATCTGTGCCTGTGTGTATCTGATAGTAGTATTGAGTTTCGGGAAGAAGATCTGTCACTTCGATGACATGAGTGTAGTATTCACCTTTTTCTACTAAATTATCTCTGGCGTCGATTGCCTCTTCATCTAACGTGGTGGTTTCAGTACCATACATGACATAACCTTCTTCTGGCTCTGCACTCATCCAAACAACCATAAATCCGTTGTCTGTCATGGATGCCAACTGGATCGAATCAGGACCGGTATTGACATCAGGTGTGGTAGCAACTGTCTGCCCCCCCGTAACTAGATCGATCCACGATATATCTACCTTGACCAGAAATTCCCTAGATGCAGGATCAAAAGTGGGTTTTGTTGGTACTACAGGTGTAGGAACCGGGGTCGGTGTTGGCGTGGGGGTCGGTGTCGGCGTGGGGGTCGGTGTTGGCGTGGGGGTCGGTGTCGGCGTGGGGGTCGGATCGGGTTCGGGTTCAGGTGTCGGATCGATAGCAATTACTTGAGCTATAAGGCTTTCGGGTGGTAATGCCGATAATGGGTCGACACCAGCAGTTAGTGTAAGATCCACAGTAGCCTGCAATCTTCCATTTTCATCAACAAGATCTGCATAATTACTCGTGACTGTTGCACCAGTTCCATCAATACCCTGTACTGAAAGGACAAGCTCACTGTCTGCTGAGATAGTTATCACATCCGTTCCATTTAACTCACGCATAGATGAAAGATCTACTATCCAATTACCACTAGCGGTAGGAACAGCAGACAATGGTAAAGATAATGGCTGATTTGTTTTTGTTATATATACGATAGCGTCATCATCTGACATCGAGGGTATAGTACCGTAGATCGGATTTGGAACAGGCGTGTCATCGGTCAGTTCGCTTGTAGTGAAAGTGAAGGGCTGACCACCTTCCGAAGAGTAAGACGTGCCATTCGAAACTATCTCAAAGGAATACTTAGTGGCTGGAACTAGGTCTAGTACTTCAACAAAATGTGTCTTTCTCGATCCGGAACCACGAAAATCGATATAAGGTCTAGAATCCTCACCTTCAGAATCTTTCACCACAACTTCCCCAGAAGCATCAATGCTAGTAGTCCATGTGACAGTCAAGGAATTAGTTGTCAGATTACTCACCACAACATTTTCTGGCACTGCTTCTTCATCTGCACTACTCAGTAATTGAGTGGCATAATAACCCGCAACTACAGTAAGTGGTATAGCTACAGTAATGATCAATGCATTTAACAGATACCTCTTTTTTTGTCTTGGAGTGACGTACATCTAATTAGTATTTTACTACAGAGAGACTTAATAATTAACCATCTTCAAACGATCTGCGTCAAAAGATATATTCACTGGTTCGTCCGAACCTATACGATAGACTGATGAAAGGTTTATTGAGATGGATCATTCCGAGTTGTCTCGGAACCCCTCAATAAAGCCACTAACTGTATGTAGCACAGAACCGATACTCCGAACAGGTACAATGATCGCTTTATTGACCTCATCAACTGTTTCTTCTAGCTTCTTTGCAGATGTTTTCGCAACCGAAACCACCTCAGCGGCATCATCTAATAGAACATTAGATTTTTGCACAGTCTTTGTCACCTCTGACATTGTGTTTGTTGCTTCCCTGAGGATCATGGCAAGATAGTAGAGGATCATTCCTAAGAGGATAGATAAACCGGAGATCACTACCATCCAGAAAACTGCGGGTATTTGATTGTCCATATTGATATTTCCGTCTATATTATATTTTCATGATACATCCACTTAATACATCTCGCAAATGCGATATTTCAAAGATGTTTCAAAACATATACATATGATCAACATTCTCTAACTTCAGATATTAGGATTCTAATAAAAACAATGATAGTAGGACTGTATCGGACTGTATCGGACTGTATCATTCTGGTTCATAAACCCCGGGATCATCTCGCACCCTTACCCAATAGGCTTTCTTCTCATCGATATCAAAGGGAAAACCATACTCGCTTCCATCTTCTACAACATAGCTGTTATATCTACCATTCTTGTATTCTGACATAAGATCACTTACGATCCCTGCATCGTTGATATCTGTTAAAACATCTGTCGATGACCATTCTACTCCTTCCCCTTTGTATAACCCTACAAGATTCCACGAAGTGACAAGATCTATAGGTAAAGCAGATAGAGGTTTTCTACCATAAAGATAGGCTTTGCGATCATTTAATACTTTTATGATTATCCCTTCTCCCGGAATCAGATCAAAATCTTCACCATACCCTACAACCAAACCTTCCTTATTGACATTTTCCTTATATATTCTGAATCCACCCCTGTAAACAGCAACCTCAACGACCTCAACACCTTGGTATACCAATTCTTTGATCAAGTCTGAGGCTGTTTTGATATTTGTTGTAGGTGTATCTGATTGTTGTAGTAATAGTGGGATCGAGATGAAATTGAAACCTTTACTGAAGTTATACTCTAAGATCGTACTTGCAGTTTTCTCCAGGTCCAGTTTGATCGCATTTGCCTCTGAGAACGTTAGCGGTGGTTCATCTTCATCCTGTATCCCATCCTTATCATAATCATAAAATAGGTATGGATATGTTTCATTTATGATCACTACTGTCTTGGTCGTAACATTGCCAGCTTGTATCACATAGACTCCAGGCTCATACTTTTCAGGCTGAGCATCATCTTCAATTGTTTCTTCAGCTGCAACCACATCTCCTTGTAACTCCACACGAGGGTTGATGAGTCCCACAAGACTATACACCTTCTGTCGGAGTAATTTTAGAAAGGATCCCGTGGAGGATTCAGGTTCAGAAGCAATCCCAATAGGTTGAGGAGGGTTATTACACTCGAAACAACCACCGATTATGTAGTCACATGGATGCCCTATTGAATCTCCTCCTACACTAAAATCTAAATGTGCTCCTATTGTACCAGTTTGTCCGCAAACTAAACCTTTATCACTACACATCTTCTCAGATGTACATTCATCAGGATTACACGAAGATGGATCATCTTCATAAGATGCATTTGTATGTGATGAACGAACAGTTGATATGGAACCATCTTGACTTGTAACTGAGTAACTTACAGCACACCCCAAACCTTGCAGACAAGATGCACTGCAACTGTTGCCAACCACCTCGAACATATTCGACAATGGTTCTCCAACAGTACATACAATATCTATTGCATTATAGCCGTTCTTATGTGATATCTGTGACTCATCAGATCCAGGCACCGACGATCCTTGAGAAATGTATCTCAGGTGTCCGTCATTTAGAACACAATATGGATAATTTCCATATTTAGGTATGTAATTCGTTGCATCTACAATAACGTTATTCACATCGCTAGTATCATAATTTGAGAGGAACTCATCCCAAGAACCTCCAGTGAAATCTCCAGATACGATATTTACATCAGCACAGACTGCTGAATTATGTGTTGTCTGTATGCACCCACCCTCACAACGTTGATAAACTGTACTTGTGTTATTATCTCCACAGGCGACAATGGTGTCAGATTCGCAATAATAACCCGGAGGAGATCCAAGACATACAGACTGATTACCACCTCCGGTATTTTGGAGGTTATCATTGTCTTGACCTTCTGCAATACACCTACCATTCCATACGCACCCGTCTGTGATAGAGCAACTTAATTGGGTTGTTCGGTCTGCACAGCTACTTAGTGGGGATTCAATATCTACACACTCCTCCTCTCCCCATACCCAGTATTGGTGTCCTAGGTCCGAGCCTACCATTATGCAGGTTTGTGTGCATAACTGAGGATGATTGAGTGCGCTAACAGACTGGGAAGACTTAACCTCACCTTCAACACAATCACCCTTCCCGTTACATCGCCACTCACTCCAGATCTTGTCTACCCCTACAGAGATACACTCTCTGGTGCATTGATTCGATCCCTCGATTTTTTCCTCAACATCGCCTAATTCGCACTCTATATAGGCTTCTTTGGTTGGTGAACACTCCCATACACCCCAATAATTCAAACCAGTTACAGCACTCCTCTCGCAACTACTGATACACTTCTGAGAAGGTTCAACTCTCTCTCTGTCAGGTTGTCCTATCGAACACTCATCTTCACCCATAGAAGGGTCTGCATTCTGATCTTGTACCTTCCACCAACTTGACCAAACAAGGTTCAATCTACTATCAACTATACATTCTCTCCGATAGACTGTTCCGTCGGATTCTTCACGATCCTCTGTTTCACCTAATTCACATATATATGTCCCACCGCCACCTTGGGTAAAAGGGTTATCCTTATCTGTGCCTGTACCATCCTCTCCAGTTGTTCTGGCAAAAATACTAGACATTAAGAGTCTTTGAGATGAGAGTCTCGTATTTTCTGTAGAATTTAAGTTATGTATTTTATTTTCGTCATCAGATCCGGGATCTTGTGGAAAATTTATCAGGCTGAGCTTTTCATCGTAGGTGCTTAATATCAAGTGTTGATATCTCAGCGTGATATCACCTAGTGGTGTTGCCTCCAAGTAATCTACGCTTACCTTTTCTTCATAGATCTCTCCGGTTCTATCATCTGAGTATAGTATGATCATTTCAATAGTATCCTCGTGATCTGTTTTGAACTGTTCTAAAGAGTCTTTCTGTTGTAGTAACGAAGTATCTACAAGATAAGTGCCTTGCTCAGTCAATATTGAGGATGTAAATGCACTTTCTACACCCTCTGTTGAGACACGCTTGGCTATAACAGCAGCTGTTGTTGGTCTGTCAGTGTTGATCTTGCCATATATAGGAGAGGGAACAGCTATAGAAGATGGTGTTCGAGCAGTATGTACATCTACAGTGCGTGAATACACGTTAAATGGTCCCCAGGAGAGGTTTACCTGATATTGATGATCGTCAATCAAATTAGAAAGTGTGACGGTTTTAACATGATTCCCCTGTGAAAAAAGATCTGACAACCAAGGGATATTTCCTTGCAGATCATTTGTGTCTGCCCAATCTATCTCATATGATGTGCGATCAAGACCCACTACACTTACCGAAATTGGGTGAGGTAAGCTCTGTGTAAATAGCAATGTTACCGAAGAATCCGTTGTATTTGTGATATAAACAGCATCTATACTCACACGTCTTTGGATAGCTGTAATACATAACAGACAGAGTAACAAAAACCCAATCACGACTACAACGAGCTGTAAGACTGTTCGAATTCTTAGCTTTTCCATTGATATCTGATAAGAAGTATTCATTTGGGTGCATTATTTAAACTTGGAGATCGTACTGTCCCATTTATATCATATCAAAAGTAACCCGATGATGTGTAGAACAAAGATCCGCGGTTAATGTAAGCTATATTTATATGTCTTTCTAAATGGAGTACTTCAGATCCACATCTTTAGCTGATGAATATATGTGTTTGGGTGTTCAACTTATACCGTCCTAATAATAAACCCCGGAAGCTTTGTAAACTTCCGGGGTAATTGCTTTGTTGTACCTCAGACTCAAGAGCTACTTTCTTTCAGGTTCCCAATTCCCTTGACCCTGTAATACTCTTACAAAATATGCAGTCTGTTGATCAAGAGGAAAATCGAATCCAAAAGTCTCTGAGCCTGTTTTCTGGAAACCCTCATACCGACCCTTCTCGATTGGCCAACGGGTAACATTATCTGCGTTGAAGTCGATGGGTTCGTAAAGATTCACGGAGTCAATCATCGATTCCGCAGTATACGCTTTGGTGCCAGTCCCATAGAGCCCAACAAGATTCCAACCTGGTGTCAGGTATATCGGTGCTGAGTCACCCTCCGATTCATATATTACCTGTTTACCAGTTAGTTCTATGTCCAAATTGATCTTGGACTTAAGGATATATCCTTGACCTGGAACGATCTGGAAATCATTCACATTATATTGACCTCCATTCTCACCAACCACATTCCAAGTACTTCTGAACTTTGAGATCGAATAAAAGGCATTATCATACCTCTCATTTAGGCCTGCAAGTAATGTGGAGGCGGTATTCTCTCCAACCAATACCATCGGAAATGAAACGAAGTTCAACCCCGCCTTTAGCGAATATGTCACCACATCAGCAACTAGTTCGAGATTTAGCAACGAGGCATCTTCGGATAGAGTCGTCTCTCCTGGATCTAAAATGCCATTTAAATTATTATCAAGGAAGATGGAGTACGATTTCCCTTCTTCTGGTAATAATACTGTGTATGTAACCCCTTGGTACTGGAATTGATATTCACCGTTAATATATACGAAATACTGACCAGATTGTGGATCGTATAGAACGTTCTGACTACTTTCCGGGACTTGAGCTGATATCTGAAACTTTAAACTGGCAAAGAGCCTACTCAATTCGGATGCTGATGAATCAGCGGATTCAGGGGTAGCTGGAGCTGCATTAGGGTCTCTTGGGGATCCACAGTATGTATTACCATCTGTATTGTTATCACATTCAGTTCCTGTCTCACAATCCCACATCCATGGATCATCCGTGCTCATCCCATCGCAACTACTCGGTTTTGTGCATCTTTTTCCACCCCCACACGGCTTCACATTTGTAGAAGTCTCTTGTGGAGGTTTCCAACAGGCACCACTCGGATATCCAACAACTTCATCTCGACACCCAGTTGTACTGAGATCAACGCACTCTCCTCCAGCCATACTTTTATAATTGACACAAGCTCCGAATGATCCCCAACAGTTTCTTCCACCACAATTCTGTGCATCATCAGGAAGTTCCTGGGGCGAGATCGAACCGTTATTGGGTGAATCAGGACATGTCGTTGAGCCTTCGCTCTTGTGAACAACGAAAGGATAATACCAAGAACCATTTGGATACTGCCCGCCAGGACAGTGACATGAATAAAAACCATCGTCTGTGCCAGCTTCACACCAAGCTCCCTTACCACAATCCACCTGAATTCCATTCTCGTAACAATCATTAGGTATCACAGGAGGAGGAGATCCACTATCATCATTTGGGAGATTTGATGTTTGGACATCAGGTTCATCGGTATTACTGGGATCAGCGGTACCGATACAATATGAATCATCTATACGGAATCCCCCTTGTGCAATTGTGACACCATCTATACATAATAATCTTCTGTCGTCACTAAGATTATCACCATCTCCATCAAAACACTCTCCAAATAATGCGGGGCAACAAGGGTCACATGAGTCCTCAGCATATACCTGATCAGTCAACAGACTGGACATCCCATCGGTCGAGAGTGCTTCATAGTCAAACAATTCTGTAACATCATATAGCTGCATAAGATTCATAGGTGCATCTTGACCAGTTAGAACTGTCATTGGCATTAGTCTGCCATTCGGACCTGCCTCCACCCATACCTCCTCAGTCAGTGCTTCTGTTACCTCCCCTAAATACTCTCCATCAGATGAGAGTGCATTAGAGAGATCAAAATAGAATGTGCCATTGTTTGGATTTACCGCAGAAGAAAGTATCTGAGCATCTGTACCATCAGCATGCCTCAATATCAAATACACCACGCCTTCATCGGATAATTGACCATCTATCGCTACTACCTGACCGTATGCAGGATAAGGGGTAGCTAACGTCTCTCTTTGTGTAAATGTTGTCACAGCCGTCTTTCTGGTTATGGCATCCCTCACCCCCCTGAAGAACCATCCATTACCTACCATGATCGAATAACTTGTACTGGGGTCGAGATCTGTGACTGTAACATGATGAACATAATATCTACCTTTCTTCGTAACCTTGACCTCTGTTTCTATACTATCCACAGACAGTCCAGATCCATTATCAGTGTTAGTAGCTTTTTTACGATTCTTATTGGCCAAAGCAATTTCAGCAGCTGAGTGATCGCGATCATCATACCCTGGCACACCTCCCGTCTGTAGGAGTTTGATAGATGGTGCACTCTCAGATAGCAACAGTGCCACACCAGGGGTTTTAGCCTTGGTGACCCATGATATAGTGACAGATCTATCGGTCACATTGGATACTAAAACATTCTTCGGAGCACTTCCCCAAATGCAGTATGTTAGGATGCCAATGATCAGAACAGATACAACGAAAGCTATAAAAGCGTATCTTTTTTGTTTGAACATTCTTTTGATATATCATACATTATGTACTATAAATGTACATTAAACGGAACCAACATACAAGAAAGTACATATGTAGATCTTTTCCAGCCAATGATATTTCAGCAGTTAATTCATAGACTGCAATTCGATACTGATTAGAATACAGAAAGTAATTGTTTTCATGACCATTATTATTGAGATCTGCTGGCGAGCACTGAATGAGTAAATTGAGATAAAGGCTGTATCTTAATATTCATATAGTCATAGAATATCTTTGATTTAACGCATGAGTAAAAATTTTTGTGTCCATGTTGATTGGATCACTAATAATTTTACCAGTCACATATTGGGGCTACTGTTTATGGGCATAGATACCTAAGAACGTTCTTGTAACAAACATTACGGATAAATCAGTTACACTATCTTGGGTGACTAAGGTCAAAACCCCTGGGATAGGATACATTTTGAAATCTAACACAAATGTTAAGATCTAAGGAACAAGCAAGGCTGTAAGATACGAGAGCGATTCTGATGATAAACAATCTATTTTAGAACCGAGTTGGAACTTGATCAGTCTTTATGGAACTGGTACTGTCGACTATACAGCGGAGTCTATGATAAATTTTATCAATATATGTGACCCAATCGACTTCACCGCAGATAATGTAACACGTTGGCCTACCGAAAAAGGTCGGTATGAAGGTTTTCAAAAAACTGGTTCTGAAACTTACGGATCCGACTTTCCTCTTGATCAACAAACTGAATATTCTGTAAAAGTATTGCAGGGTCAAAGAACTTAGGAAACTGACAGAGAGTAGCCCTTGAGTCTGAGGTGCAAAAAGACAAGAACCCCTGAAAATTTAGAACCTCAGGGGTTTTATGATCATCACATTATGATCTGAACATAAATGAAATTATGGATCAGGAGTCCATGTACCTTGCCCTTGCAATACACGTACGAAGTATCCACTACTCGCAATTATCGGAAAGTCAAATCCATATACTTGATATAGACCATTTTCATCCTGCTCTTTCTGTAATCCGTCATACCGACCTTTGTCAGAGGACCACCGTGAGACATTATCTACCACGAAAGTATTTGAATTGAGTGAATCGATCCAGGATTCAGCGGTATACAATGTTTCAGAACCAGCGATACCGACAAGATTCCAGCCTGGAGAGAGGGAGATAGGAACAGAGTCGACAACCTGTAGACCTCGTAGACCAATTAGATAATCATGATTCGATTTTAGAAGGTAACCTCTTCCTGGAATCAACTGAAAATCTTCGGATCCATAGAGAGAGCCGTCTTCACGCATTCCGACGATGCTCCATGAGCCTGAATCAAAAGCTGCAAGTGAAAAAAAACCCTTTGAAAAATTCGTATTGAGGTAAGAAATGAACTCAAATGCAGTTGTGTAATCTTCAGATATTCGATCCAAGTGAATTAGATTCAACCCAGAGGTTATGTTCAAATATTCAAGCGAATATTTCTCCTCTAACCTTAGACTTACTCCTTCATCCTCTAGTAGAATATCACCCTCATCCAAAATGTTGTTCTCATTATTGTCAATGTATAGATCGTATTGCCTACCATTCTCGAGCTCAAAACAATAACCTACACCTGCAACGTCAGTACAGTATCGTCCCGAAGTAGAGATTGAATAAAGACCATTTGTAGGAGACAGGATGATCTCTTCCTGTGCGTTGACTGTGGTTACTAAATCTTGGAGCTTACTGAAATAAACCGATCTAGTTGGTGGCCCAAGAGTAGAATTTTGAGCGCTAGGTGTCCTAGTTTTCTCACACGAATATATTATTGATGAATTACAATAGTTGCGGTATACATAATCGTTCAAACTCTCCTTACAATTTTCAGAAAGGGCTTCATAACTAAAATCTCCACGAGGACAATCACAGTAATCAGAGTCCGGATCCAAACGTATGTATTCTTGGCATGTTTTTTCACCTGAGACATCGCAAAACTCCCCGACGTTGGAAGCATAACAAGTTGCGAATGTTTGGGTAGGACAAATTTGATCTATGTGGATCTCCCAACTGTCAGTATACGTCGAATTCCCACCCATACCATTTGATGTTCTTAAACCACCTTCACACCAACAATCATCCTCTGTACATTTATCTCCTGGGAAAATAATCGGCCTACCCTTCACAAGATGGGTACCAATAGTATCCTTACAAAATTTGCCTATAGGTACCTCGATCGGAGCCCCATTCCAAAATCCTTCCCCTACGTCCTTACATCGGCAACCAGAATCAACGAGACATCGATCATCCAAACCAATAAGTGATACCCACGTACCTCCAATACACCATAGAACTCCATCATTATTGCTAATCTGTTGACCCTCACTATATGGACAATCGTCACCAGCTACTATTGGGGTGCCGACACATTTTCCGGGAGTGGTAGAAAGATCACATATTTTAGACGAACATTCCTTATATGAAAAGCAATCGCTGTCTAGGGTTCTCAAACAAATTCCTGGATTACTAGAACTACTTCCAACACAAGTTAGGTTATAATCACAGTCTCCAAAACATATTGCGTAAAGACCTTTTGATTGATTTGGTGATTGATTTGGTGATTGATTTGGTGATTGATTTGGTGATTGATTTGGTGATTGATTTGGTGATTGATTTGGTGATTGATTTGGTGATTGATTTGGTGATTGATTTGGTGATTGATTTGGTGATTGATTTGGTGGAGATGTGCTGTCTAGAACTGTTGCACTGGTACATTCACATTTTTCGTCCTTAGTACAGAATTTTATATCATCGTTATCTTCGCACAATAACTGACACCCAAGATAATAACATCTATCATCCTGATTGGTTATATCCTCAATTGTACAAGTATTATCAGAACCAGTTGGTGAAGGATACTCATTATCTGAACATAAAGGGATGTTTACTGGCTTACAAACGGCATTTGAATTAGGATTCGCTTTATAACAATAATATCCTGATGGACAATCGTTAGTATTAATATCGCATTCTACTTGATCCGAACCTACCGGTGGAGTCTGACATACTCCAATGTCATAACCACATTTACCAACACCAAAACAATCAATACACATTAGATCCCCATACCCGTCGCAACCACCTTCCAATGGGAACTGCTTTCCAATCACACATAGATCACCTATGCCCTTATTCTCATTCGTACCATAGTCAGAATTTTTGCATTGATCCGGTGCATCTACCCAACCGCCTCCAATACATCTCCTCCATTCACAGCCACTGGCGTTTGGGTCATCCCAACACCTTAACTCGCTTGGTCCACACACACCATTAGCACATTGTGCTCCTGGTAGGGTACCGCCAGTATCAGGTTCTTGTGGTGTAGTTCCGCCGCCACCCCCACCACCACATGTGCTTGCAGCACCTGAAGCACAAGCCTCACTTCGCCACCTTTGTTCACCATCACATCCATTTGTTGCACAATAACCATTAAACGAGTCCATATCCGATTGTGATGCTTCGTAACACTTTGATTCACAAGTGACAGTCCAACCAGCAAAGCTTTCAAATGAAACAAACGACATGAATGATTGTAAGAGATTTTCTTCAATTACCCTGTACTCTTCGATCAGCACAAAATCCCTCGCTGGAGCATCTTCATATGGGGGTACCTCAGTTCTGTAGAGTTCGCCGTCTTGACTTCGTACCTCTCCAACTCTCTTGAAATCAAAGATCTCCTCTTCGGAATAGGTTTCTAAAAGGTACCCACCATCAGGTACACGTAAAGAGGTGATGTCCAGATACCATGATCCATTTTTGGCTAAGGGAGTTGACACATAACTACTAGTTCGCTCACCTGAGCTATTTTCTAGATAGTAGTAGAAAATTCCATCCTCCAAGGGTACGGGTGTAGGAATATCATCAGTGCGATCAAATACTTTCCCATAGATCGGGTCAGGAGTGATTAATTCATCCAACTGGGGTAATGTTGTGAATGCTGTTTGTTCCTCATTTGATAATAATCTAAAAGTTGTTCCATCACCAATATAAATTGTGTAATTCGTCTCAGAATCCAAACCCCTAAATGTCACATGGTGAGTATAATATGCACCTAGCTCTGTAACTTCGACATCTTGTTCGATCTGCTTTCCAGAGATCTCTCCATCAGAAGCAATTTCTGCATTTGCCTTAGCTAAGTCCAATTCAGCTTTAGTGTAATCCCTATCATCATACCCCTTTATAGAGCCATCGATATTCCCTACAATCAGTTCCTTTAAACCTTCAGCTTCTGGTACAGCTAATCCTACTGCTTTTTGTGGATTTTTTGTCACCCAAGTCACAGTTGCGGAATTCGAGGTTACATTTGTTATCCTCACCCCTATAGGATCAGCAATAAACCTGGAGGTGAAATAGTATGCTCCTGATCCAATTAGAAGCACGATCAAGGCCACCAAAAGCATGATCAGATTGACACGTTTATCACCGAAGACTCTTTTGAAAAGGTTCTTTGGCTTTTTTCCTTGAATTGTGGATGTGTCAGAAGTGTTCATAGCTCCCAATGTTCCAACTGCTGTATCCGTTGTAGCCTTTGTACTATGTGATTGTGACTGCATTGTGCTTTCGATGACAAATAATAGGGTTTTCCCCCATTAATAATCTATAATATCCAAGCATTTATGGCAAGGAAGTCGTATAATCACACATATCAAATGATCATCGGCATCCCATGGGAGAACTGACCCTAAATATCAGAAGAAAAGTACAACCTGGCGAGTTAGTTGATATCTCACAGAAAGATCGTGAGAATATATCTGAACTCGATTTTGAACTTCCTGATACAGTCATTGTAAAAAGCTTATCAGGAACGTTTATTGGTCAATTTCGCTGGGAATCAGGGAATGTAAGGCTTCTGATCTGCGATAGATCCAAAGATGACACTACATTACCAATTGTTTTGTTACAATCAATTCCAGAACCCCAAAACAGGTTTTCTAGGATCCTCGAGGGTTGCATAGAATTAGGTGTGGAATTTTTGATACCTTTAGATACATATTACGACAAACCAGTAAACGATCTACAGAAACTAATAAACGCCACCATTGCAGATTCGTCCAAGCAATCAATGACCGATACACCTACAGATATATCAGAGATCATGTCTCTTGATAAAATCGATTGGTCACAATTCAATACCACGAACAAGATCTGTCTGAGCACCGAACCAGTCAACACAATTCGTTTATCTGAGGCTATTTCTATAGACAAACCCCATCTGATCGCTATCGGACCACCTCGTGGCTGGCATAGTAGTGAGATCGAGTATTTTAAAGATCATGGATTCCATTTTGTGAATTTGAGGAGTAATATCCTACGAACTGATACAGCAGGTGTGGTCGTTTCATCAATTATCAAGTATATTCAAGGAGAATTATGAGCAAACCTAGAAAACCTCGTGGTCGCCGTCAGGCACAACGATCAAAGTTCAAGAATGATGAGAAGTTCTTTACGAAAGAGGATATATTTCTTTCACGCATGGCAAGTATACTACTGGTGGATAAGAAGCTGGTTAAATCATTCTTTGGTCAAAGGAATGTTAGTACAATCAGACTCAACAACCTTTTAGAAGATCCTCAAAAGATCAAACAGCATCTGATCGATGCTGGTCTAGACCTTATCGAGGTCGATTGGTCTCCCAACACCTATATTGTCAGTAACATGGATAAGTCAGAGTTAGGCAGAATGCAAGAATATGACAGAGGTTTATTCTATATCCAGAATCTATCCAGTATGTTACCCGTGATAGTCCTCGACCCACAACCCGGAGAGAAGATACTAGATATGACTGCTGCACCGGGAAGTAAGACTTCGATGATAGCAGCACTAACAGGCAATGAGGTGGAGATGATAGCAAATGAAGAGGATCACAGACGGGCAGGAAAACTCAGAGCAGTACTTTCTCAATTTGGCGTAAAACATACTCAAGTGACCGAGAAAGATGCTCGGTTCATAGGCAAAGCCCTACCAGACCACTTCGACAAAGTTCTACTAGACGCTCCATGTAGTGGGGAAGGCTTAGTATATCTACGAGGAGATAAACCCTTACGTTTCTGGAATATTAAAAAGATCAAACATATGAGTTCACTACAAAAACAACTCATCACTTCCGCTTTTGATACATTAAAACCAGGTGGAGAACTTATTTATTCGACCTGTACTCTCGAACCAGAGGAAAATGAGGGTGTTGTGACACATCTGGTAGAACAGCGAAAAAATGCGCGTATCGAAAAGATCGATCTGGTTAATTCCGATTCGTTCAAGGAGTTTTCGAGATTCACTACAAGAGGGATAGTAAAATGGAGCGGAAATAGATTTCATCAGGAATCCGCACGAGCGATCCGAGTTATTCCTAGTGCTCAAATGCAAGGCTTCTTCATTTCAAAGATCTCTAAAAAGAAGTAGATCTAACTGATTGTATATAAGACCTGGGATATGGACTTTTACATTGACCCTACCCCATACTTTCCACCGCACCAGCTAAGATTACATCTCTACAAAGGGGATATGTTGTGCAGTAGCAATACTGAAAATTCACCGAAATATCACTAATTTGTTTAGTATGAGCTACATTCATTGTAATTTGGATTCGAATGGCTAGGGATATTTGAGGTTGATGGGATCCATGTCTCGCCTTCGATCTCTAATTCACCAAACCACACAACTTCTGCAGAGGTGATTTTCCATTCTCCACGTTCTAATCTAACATATAGTGAATCATTCATACATTGATCTACCATCTCACCTGTAGTCTTATTTGGAGCCTTGTAATTGAACTTGATCGGTATATATAGACCATACCAGTTATTCGGGATCCCAAAAGGATCATAATTGAGCAGATACCAATCATCAAATGCAGGGATCTCCACAGGGACATATCCGGTAACGATTATTTGAGAAAGAGCTTGGAATTGCTTGTCCTCATAAACCACACCGTCTGACCAGTATTTTTTTATCATTTGAGAGTTCTTATTCTTGAGTGCACCAGAATATCTGGAGATAAAATCTGCAAGATCATTTTCTGCCTCGAGTTTCAGTTCGACAGGATCAAGAGAGCTTTTCGACGATCTTAGGCTCGGCCAATATATATTCCATGCGCTATTATCGCCATTGAAAGACGGATCTGTAGAATAGTGTGCTTTCGTAACTTTCTGCATAGTTTCAGTACCGACTTCATCAACTTTCCGAAGATTTAAAGAAGTAGCTTCATCGCTTAGGTTAATGTTGTATGCAAGGTCAAAACTCGCACCGGATCCAAATCGCTCCCAATTCACATATGCCACCAATCGATCCGTAGGAAATACAATAAGTGGCAAGATGATGGACAATGAAATATATAAAGACCATTTGTTGATCCTGCGAAAGAATTGCTCCGTTCGTACGGATAAGAACAACAAGGTCAACATCGCCATAACCCCTAGCATCATTATATGACCAAGCAATCGGATATTCGTGAGTCCATAAAACTGCTCTGTGATAAGTAAACGGTAGTGAGCAGATACACCTATCAGAAATGTAAGTCCGATCAAGGTATAGAAAGGAAGAGTGAGACTCTTTTTCAATTTGACCCTATCAACCACACCTAACATCACAGTAGATATGCCGATCACTAGGAACGAAGTAATTAGTAATTCAACAAAACCTCTCCTTGCGTACTGTGCAAAGGTCAGGCCGGTAGCTTCTGAGATCACCTGTTCAGATCCTCCAAATAAGTACCGAAGTTGCACAAACACAAACACTCCGAAAAGGATAGATAAAAGTGAGAAAAATGTTGTAAAGATGATTGGTTCATACCCCGTGATGATTGGTGGTTTCAATTTTATGAGTGAGTTTTGGAAAGCATCGGTCTTGGACATCATAATTCCGTACAAACCCACAAGTAAAAGAGAAACTATGACGATGACCATGAGATCATCTATCGAGACCCAGAGATCTATATCAGCCAACCACTTTATCAGATCGCTAACGGAGAATACCTGTGCAAATGCCGGATCAGCACTACTAAACAACCCTCCGAATATCACTAACAACGGGATTGCAAGAATTATCCCTATAGCAACATATGTTAAACTACGGAAAGGGATCTTTCGATCTCCTTTGCTTTTGGTGATCTTTCTCTTACTGCCTGTATCGAATTGGTCATAAGCACTGATCATGGAGATTGGTAAACTTATACACCTTATCACTGCTTGTGCTACCCCTGCAGTGATAGATATTGGTTTTGAGTACCCAAACTCATCCAACAGAGCTATGATCATGAACGGGAGTAACATACAGTAGATCACAGTAGCAAAAACATTATCTCGTATCAGGGGTGGTAACAGGATGACCAGTATCGCTAATGATACTGAAATATTTAAACTCACCTTTTTAGATGGGATATACAATTTCACTAAGAGAAGAGAAACGACGATGATCGATGCAGTAAACAGAAATATCCCTAATCCTGGTTCAAAACCCCTAACCAAATAATTGAACATTAAAGAAAGAAGCAGAGAAAGTGAAAGTGTCGTGATAAATTTTTGCATAGATAATTATAGCAACTTTATAGATATAATCTTCATACGATATATTGAAACAAAAGTAACAGACGGAGCATTTCTGCTCCGTCTGAAAAATCTTACCTAAGAAACCTTTTACTCCTCTGTGTTATTACTATCATCATGAGAGCTATTGGTACTCTGGTCTGGACTACTACCATTGCTCAAAGCTTTGATCGAAAGTCTGATCTTTCCATTATCTCCAAAACCTATCACTTTTACCTTTACTGTCTCACCCTCTTTAAGGAAACTTCTAACATCCTTGACAAAAGAATCCGAGATCTCAGAGACATGCACCAAACCTTCAACGCTCTTGGCTAATTTCACAAAAGCCCCGAACTCTGCGATCTTTGAGACTGTTCCTGTATAGATCTGTCCCACTTCTGGCTCAAAAGCATATTCTTCGACATACTCTCTCGCCTTCTGGATAGAAGCGGCATCATCAGCATAGATATGTACAGACCCATCATCCTCAACATTCAATTCGACGCCTGTTTCATCGATTATCTTCTTAATATTCTTTCCACCAGGTCCGATCAGCTCACCGATCTTGCTGACAGGTATCATCAGCATCTCAACCTTAGGTGCAAACTCCGAAAGCTCTTCACGAGGTTTACCAATGACTTCTGCCATTCCATCCAAGATAGTTAGTCTGGCCTTCTTCGCAGCCTGGATCGCCTCACGAAATATCTCCATAGGCAAACCTGAAGATTTTGTATCCATCTGAACCGCAGTTACACCATCTCTCGTACCCGTAACCTTAAAGTCCATGTACCCATAAAAATCTTCTACCCCCTGTATATCGGTTAACACTTTGAACTCATTTGTATCTTCATCCATGACTACACCTATAGCTATTCCAGCCACAGGCTTCTTGATTGGAACACCTGCATCCATCAAAGCAAGGGTAGAACCACATGTAGAAGCCATGCTACTTGAACCTTCTTCAGACATGATCTCACTCATGAGCATGATCGTGTATGGGAATTCTTCCATCGAAGGTAGCACCGGGTACAAAGCCTTTTCTGCTAAAGCACCATGTCCGACCTCTCGTCTACCCGGAATATACTTATATCTTCCGGCTTCTCCGAAACTGTAAGGTCCCTCTACATAAAAATGCATATATCGGCGAGTATCCTCTCCTGTCATATCATCAACAAACATCATACTTCTAGAGCTACCAAGTGTAGCTATGGTCATAACCTGAGTCATACCTCGAGTAAACAAACCTGAACCATGAACCCTAGGTAACAGATCGACCTCATAATTTAGTTCGCGTATCTCATCCAATGCACGTCCATCTACTCTCTTACCTTCACCTAGAACTAACTTGCGTAGTTCTTTCTTTGCAACTGCTTCATACGCATCATCCAACTGTTTCTTACTGTATTCACTTCCAAACTCCTCTGCCATCTTCTCTAATGTTAGAGATTTTGCAGCTCGCTTATCAAGCATTGTCAGATTTCCACCTATCTCATCTCCAAATATTGAAACTGCTTTCTTAACCAATTCTTCAGGAAGTGCAAAGGAAACATACTCCGCCTTCTCAACTCCTTCGACCATATCTGCAAATACCCTCTGAGCCTCTAACCAAGGTGTCATTAATTCTAGACCGTACTCCATAGCCTCAATGTATCGATCTTCCGAGATCTCATATGCATTGGAATCTATGTTTGTTAGGCTTTTACCATCACCAGCAAGTACAAGGTCCAACTTTGACTCCTCGATGTTATCCCTGTCTACATGTTTGTTGTATGCAAACAAGGTTTCGTCTTTCATACCAACTCTTACACCTGAGATTGGTTCAGTAATTGGAGATCCTGAGATCAGTAAAGCTGCTGAGACAGCATTTACACCAATAATTACCGGATCATAATCTGGATCGAATGAAAGAACTTTTACGATAACTTGTACCTCATCTCGATAATCCTCAGGAAATCTAGGTCTGATAGATCTATCTATGATCCTAGCTTTTAGAGTTGCATCATCAGTAGGAAATCTATCTCTTTTCACAAAACGTGATCCTGATATCTTTCCTGCTGCATACATCTTCTCGATGTATTCAACACTGAGAGGGAAGTAATCCATATCTGTTCGGGCTTCACCCGTATTCACAGTAGCCATGACAACTGTGTCGCCCATCTGTGCAATGACTGCAGATTGGGACTTTCTTGCAAGTTTTCCAGTCGAGAATGTACATTTTACACCCTCGATCTCAAACTCGTGCTTGATCTCTTTGAACATATAATTTTCTTGAAAAATAAACTCCCTGTAAACATCCGGTGTTCAATTACCCGGGTATACAGTGGAAGTTAAATTGAGGAAGGAAGGGGTTAAAGCTTTAACTCTTTTGCTAACTTAGTGTACCTGTTCTCGTCAGTTCCTTTCAGATACTCAATGAGTCTCCTTCTTTTACCAACTAGCTGTAATAGACCTCTGCGTGAGTGGTTATCTTTCTTATGCCCTTTTAGATGCTCACTTAATCGTGAGATCCTTTCTGTAAGTATTGCGATCTGTACCTCGGGTGAACCTGTATCACCGTCATGCACTGCATACTTTGCAATTATTTTGCTCTTTTCTTCTGGTGTTAAAGACATTGATTCAATCTATCACATAGCTAATATGGTGGCAATAGCAACCTGGACAGTGCTCTTTTCTTTCAAAACGAGTTATCCACAACTCGAATGACGCGTATTTTTACTATTTTAATACGATATTGTCAAGCACTTTATGGGCTATTTACCTTTTGACCCACCAACTGTAGGAGGAAGATTGGGTCTTTCCTTCTCTCCGTTTCCCGCACTAGACTTGAATTCTACTGCTTTACCTTTAACGTTCAAGCCATACATATCATTTAAAACTACAAAGATGTTCTTCTCAAAATCCTTGATCGGCATATTCTCGACCCTAAAGGTCGCATGTGATGGTGTGCCTTTACCACCAAATACTCCAGCGATATTTGAAGCCTCATATTTGGAGGTATCATTTGATTCTACAACTATCTCTAGCTCATCTCTGGCAACTTCATACACAGCAAATGCTATATCAAACTCATCAGTGATATTGAAAATGATCCTTCCTCTCAGATCGATATTGTCTTTATCTATCCCACAGAATTTCAATTCCTCTCTGTTTAATTTCGACCATATCACCCGACTCTCACGATCAACTGTCACATTGTGCATCAGCTTGATCTGAAGGTCCAGATTTGAATAGGTTTTGGTATAGAATATTTTGTTCAGTTTATCCGATAGATCAACCCCATACTTTCCTAATTCCACTAATTCACTAAGTAGATCTGGATCTCCTATCATATCAACTGTCTGAATATCTCCAAGAAGTGCATCAGCTATCAAATTTGCAGATTTTTCATCAAGATCTTCACCGATAAGTTGTTTTAATGCGACAAGGTAATTCTCATCTTCTCCGACTTGAATGCTTTGATCCCCCAACGTACTATCTCCCTTGACGATGGATATTACTTTGGAATCTATGAAAAGCTTTCGATTCTTATCATACAACTCTCCAAGATCTTTGAATGATGTGACTCCAATTGTGATAACGGTATCGAAATCATTTCCCTCTGTTTTATACTCGATATTCTCAAAGTCGAACTCTCCAGAAGTAGGGGTTATATAAAAATTCAATCGACCTGTCTTTTCATCCGGATCATACGATATCTTCTCAATACCTGTTCTTCCGTAATCTATACTGATGACATATGTGATACTTTTCAAAGTATTTTCGACCTTGAAACCTTCGTTCTCTATCTTTTCTGCTAATTGAGTATCGATCGCTCCCGCACTATATACACCTACTTCTTTACCCCTATCTGCTAGAAACTTAGCAAGCAACCCTAAACATGTTGCGATCTCTGTAGAACTAACATCCTCTACACAAATGGCGATCTTCTTTGAATTGAGGATCATATCTTTTATAGACTCATTGTTATCAGCCATAGCTAAGTATAACCTATATAGTGCATTTCTGCAATTCTATAGGTATATCTTCACGCTTGGAACCGGGAGTTGGTGTTTCCTGTAATTACTTAACAATCTTGAAACAGAATAGCTTGTCGCCAACTTCAGCATTTGCTGATGTTGGTTCGATTATTGCACCAAAATCATTACCCTTTTGTGTTTCTTTGATATCTTCTTTACCGTGCTTTAAGGATACTATGCGTCCCTCAGCAACAATATCATCACCCCGCACTACATAACATTTTTCCCCTCGCTTTATCAGACCATTTGATACTCTACCACCTAAAACCTTTTTCCCATCTGATAGTACAAAGATCTCTTTGATCTCTGCATCTCCTAGATCTTCTTCTGTTTCTTTAGGTGTGGACATAGCTGTGAGAACATCATTTACCTCATCAACAAGTTTGTAGATGATGTCATACTGTCGTATTAATATCTTGGAACTGCGAGCTTCTGCTGCAGCCAAATTATCCACCTGTACCTCAAATGCCAATATGATCGATTTTGTCACTCTCGCCATCTCCACATCTCTCATCCATACATCACCCACACCAGAATCTATGACATTTACGCTAAAGCCATCAACATCGACCTTCTCGAGACTTTTTAGTATGGCTTGTAGCGAACCTTCAGACGAACTTTTTACTATGATGTTCAATTTCTGGACTGGCTCATCTACTTCCTCCTCACCTCCAAACATTTCAGCGAACCATGCATCGGGTGTTTCTTCTTCTGCTTCAACCTCAGTTCTGATCTCTTCATCTTTGGTCACAATGTTCTTGGCTAATTGTTTATCGTTAGTTTCAGAAGAAAGGACAACAGCTCCAAGTTCGAGAAGATTCGATACTCCGATGATCTTACCTCCATAACCAGCCTTTAATGAATCTATCTTTTCACCTGTTTCAGACATAAAGCCTTTTAATTTTTCGATATATGTTTCTCCCTTAAGTCCATATACCAACCAATCACCTACCTTTAATTCTCCTCCTGTAGCAATAACGGTTGATACATTTCCTTTACTATTGTCTTTGACAGATTCAAGCACAAATGCTCGACCTGTAGACCTATCGGGCAATTCATCGGGATTCCTTATACCTTCTACATCTATCAATAGTGCGATTGTGTCTAAGAGTTCTGGGATACCCTTACCAGTTTTCCCAGATACTTGTACGAGAGGGATATCTCCACCCATCCCCTCTACTAAGATCTCGTTGTTCGCAAGTTCGCGTTTGATCTTCTCGATATCTAGATTTGGTAGATCAACCTTGTTTACTACTACTATTGGTTTAGCCCTAGATGCCTTGATTATCTCAATGGATTCTAGGGTTTGTGGTTTTAGACCATCATCAGCTGCAACGATTAGCAGTACAATATCAGCAATATCACCACCTCTCTTTCGCATCAGATCAAAAGCTTCGTGTCCTGGTGTATCTATAAATGTAAGTTTTGAGAAATTCTTGGAATCACCAAAATGCTCATGTTCGATAGTGAATGCTGATATCTTTTGTGTGATACCTCCGACTTCTTTCAGTTGGACATTTGCATTCCTGATCTTATCAAGGATCGTGGTCTTTCCATGATCAACATGCCCGAGAATAGTGATGATCGGAATACGAGTATTAGATTGTGTTTTTGTGCTTGTTTTCATAGAATTCCTGACCATTATACATCAATCTAGCTTAACTTTCTCTCCCTGTATGCGAATACTAACCTTTTTCCTGTTTCCTCTAAATTGGACCTTTCGTATATATTGTTCAAATTCTTCTCGTGTGTCAGCATAATCTTCCCCTTCGATCTTGCTTTTCAATGCCCTTTCAAAAGCTCCTGATCTAACAGCTTTATCGTAAAGCTCAAGATCCAAGCTAAGATTGGCACCTCTAGATCTAACCTTGCCCATACTATCTATAGTGAACTTACCTGACAAAGGATCGATAACAAACCTCGCCAACTGATCCTTTGGGAGCTTTTTCCTACTCACCAAACATGTACGCATAGGAATATGCTTCAACTCTGATATGTCAACTGATCTTAGGCATTTAAGGCATCATGGATCTTCTGGGCGGATACTTTGCCTATCCCATCAAGCTCCATTAGCTGTTCAACACTCCAATCGGCTACTTCCTCGACACTTTTACCTGCTTTGGTTAATTTCTTCTCTATAGCCTCATCTACTTTTCTCTTTTTACTGGTTTCTTTTGTAGAGGCTGATTTCTTTGCAGTAGTTTTCTTTGTAGAATTCTTCTTTGTGGACTTTTTTAGCTCATTTTCATCAATATCTTCGGTAGTTTCGTGATTATCTTCACCTTCTGCCTCATCCTTTGTGTGCCTTGAACTATTCCCATCAGGACCTTGTATGTCAATTTTCAGATTGGTTAGTTTGGCGGCGAGTCTTACATTCTGTCCATCTTTTCCGATCGCTAGGGATAACTGATCCTCTTCGACTTTAACTGTAGCAACACCATCTTCCACCTTTACCGATATGACCTGTGCAGGACTCAATGCTTTCTGTACATATTCTTCCACATCTTCCCTCCATTCGATTATATCGATCTTTTCTTCACCTAACTCTGACATGACATTTGCGATCCTCATCCCTCTTTGTCCAACACATGACCCAATAGGATCGACACCTGACTGATGTGAGGTAACAGACATCTTGCTTCGTGAGCCCGACTCTCTAGCACAACCTTTAACCTCAACAACACCGGATTCGATCTCAGGAACTTCCATAGCAAAAAGTCCTATCAAAAAATCCGGATCACTCCTCGATATGACGAGTGTCCTTCCTCGTGGTGTATCTTCTATAGCTTTAAGCAAGACTTTGTATCTCTCTCCCACTCGATAGAACTCGTTTGATACCTGTTCATCTGGTGGCATGAAAGCAACAGCCTTACCGATCTCAAAGACAGCATTTCCACCCTGCATTCTGTGCATCATAGCAGTAAAGATCTCTCCAATCTTGTCGCTATATTCTTGTAGAACAGCTTCTTTTTCTGACTCACGGATACCTTGCATTATGACCTGTTTTGCTGTTTGTGCTGCGATACGGCCAAAATCCTCAACCTCTTGTTCGATCTCTACAGTATCACCTACTTCTAGGCCTGGTTCGATCTTCTTTGCTTCTTTGAGTGAGATCTGGATATTCTCATCCTCTACCTTCTTGACAACCTCTTTTTTGGCGATAACTCTAAAGGTTCCTGTCTCTCTATCCATCTCAACCATCATATCGCCTTCTTTTTCGTATTCCCTCTTATATGCTGCTAATACTGCGGTTTCAAGGGAAGTATAGACTGCTTCTGGTTCTATCCCTCTTTCAGAACAGATCTGATTTATTGCGGCAACAAATTCTGATACCATAGCCATGATCTAAATAAATGAGAATTTAATCTTTGTCGTGATCATAAAAAAAAGGTGAGCTTAATTACCCACCTTCCCTTCATATAACTTCCGTCTTCATTCTAACACATCAGCCATCAGGAGTCCAATAGCCGACACCCTCATCTACAAATAGAAAGATTCCTATCTTGTCACTTATCGTGTAGTCTACTCCAAACACACCATCTCCTTTAGTAACATATGTAATGAACCTCCCTCGTGCCGGATCCCAGATCGCAACTTTACTAGCTTTGACACCTGGCAGTTGATTCACCTCTGCCAAGAGCTCGCTTGCAGATATCTGGGCTGATCCACCTTTCAATGCAATCAAATTCCAGCCCTTTACCATATATTGCTGTACAGGGGATGTATAACTTTTCCCTTTGAGTCTCAATTTTACAGCCTCCTGGACTACTAGATACATCGCATCTCCCGGTGACAAGGTAAAGTCTTCACCATAATTCTGTGTCCCACGCCTATTCGCAGAAAACCATCCATTAGTAGCATTTCCCGAGTATGTAGCAACTGCTGTTGCATAACCCCCTTGATCTATGATCTCCTGAAGTATTTCTTGGGCCTCGTCAAAATCTTCTGTATAAAAAGGGATCGAGAGTATCGAGATACCCGGTTTTAGATCGATCTCTATGACATCCCCAACTTTTGTTAATTTCAGATCCATAATAGATGGGGCAGGGTATTCATCAGTGTCAAAGATCCCATCGCCATCTCTGTCTTGGAATACCGGTACATTTATCTGATCATCTGAATAATTATAGACATACTGTTCGCTTGTATCGAAAACAGATGATTCGATCAAAAATTCCCCACGACTTGGAAGTTTCAATGATGCAGCACCAAGAACCATATTCATAGATTCACCACCAGAAAGCAATATACTCTGCACACCACCAACAGATGGATCCCAGCAAGCTTCCCCATTAGGTCCTGACACATTATCAGAAGTGCATTGCCCACCTCCTCCACCTACACCTCCTCCACCTACTGCACCCCCATCAGTCTCGGCATTCCCCACTGAGATCGAATCATTCACAAATAGCTCTGCAGAATCCCAGTAAGCATCAGAATTTCTGTACGGATATTCATTATTAGCAGCTAAATATACCGTGATAAGAGAGGAATCTGAGCTTGCAGAGATCTCAAAGTCAGTGAACTGACTACTGTCACTAGGTTGTACATTTGGTAGATCTTTCCAATCAGACCAGATGACAGATGTAGAGTCAGGATCAATACCGCCTGTAGGGTCGATGCCTATCCTTCCTACAAATTTGTTTACTACCTGACACACACAATCACCTGACTCATTACAGCTGGCTTCTCCAAAATTCTCACAATGCTTACCATCAGACCAGGATGAAGCTCTTGCTTTAAATATAAGATCATTTGATCCACCTTCCCCAAGATCTATCTGCTGATATACACCTGCATGATGAGTTCCGTAAGTTGTAAACCATTGTAAGGAGGAGGCTCCACCTCCTGAGGGGATCCTATTTGCAAATCCTGTCGATTGTTTATACTCGGGTCGTCTGCATATCGCAGGATCTGACGAACACGAATACACCCCACACATCCCTCCCTGACATCCGTTCTGATACCATGCATGCCAATATTGTGGAACTTTGAGCTCAGCAGCACCATCAGATACGAAACTTCCTTCAAAACCTCCATTTAATAATCCACCTAAAGCTGTTGCATGATCTTGATGACCTACTCCTACACAAATATTCCCTAGGCATGGGTCATTTCCATTGTATGTCCCTCCGTAGGGAGATGACGAACTACTCGTATTTCCGTTTACCCCAGTTATACCAACACTTGATGTATTGCCTGTGCTGGTAGCACTTCCTGTATATCCCTTTTCAAAAGTTACACTCACTGAGCCTTCCTGAGGAACCTGAAAATTTCCTGCTCCACAATTTGATAACAGTCTTGAGATCAAGCCGGAATTAGACCATAACTCTTGATGATATGAAAATGCACTGTCGGGGTTAGAGCCAAGACTATTGAAAAGCATTATCACAAAGACATTTTCCATCGAATCGAGAGCTCCTATAGTGTTTGCGAGAACATCCCAATTCATTGAAGTATCGATCTTTCCCAGCTCTGTAACAATTATCGTATCCCTCAGCCCTTTTGATTGTAGATATGATGTAAATGCCTGAATATCAGATACAACATTACCCTCGCCCCTTTGATATAAGTAGTCATTTACTGCCCATGCAAATATATCTCCTGATACTGCTGAGAACGAGCTGTTTTCCAACATCTTATCCACATAGGTCTGTGCAGAATAGATAGGATGAGGATTTGGATCATCACACCCATCATTGCAACCCGGCCACTGTCCATCGCCATTACTATATAGATCAAGATTTGGAGAGATCACTTTAATTCCAATATCCTCAGGATCTGTTGATAAAACGCCAGCTCCTTTCAGAACAGAGATCAGATCAGCAACAAACTGAGCCTCATCGTTAGGATCACGGTATTCGGCAACATTTGGTTCATTATGACCTCCATGAATAAAAAGTCCATTTTGAGGTAATTGCCCAGAGGCTTTTAGTGAATTATAGACCTCTAATACGGAGTTACCATAAGCATTCCCATTATTGATATTGCAATTTCCTTTGTAGCAAAGCCTTAAGAGTAGGTTCATCCCGACATTCTTCCCATTTATCACACTTTGAGCATAATCATTCATCGCACCAAGATCAGTTATCAATGCCTCTCCCCATCTCATACGAGAACCTACAGCTTGTTGCATTTTATCTACAGGGACTTGGTACTGGATGGCGAAATTCTCCCCCATCTTTGAACATAAGTTCGCTGTTTGAGTCATCGGAGGGATAGTTGTTCCTGCTGGACTTGAGTCCCCTGCCGATCCAGTTGTTCCTGTAGAACCTGTTGTACCAGTCACGACTGGGGCTGGAGGTCCTTTTGGTATGTTCACGGTCACAGATGGGTCCTTTTCTGTCGTATTTATACACTCGGTTGTACCGTCAAAAGCTTTGATCAAATATGTCTTCCCGATCTCCAAACCAGATGATCCAATTTCTACATACCCACCATTTCGGATCTCAAGATCTGCATTAGTTGTAGGATCTTGAACATATGAGCTTGAGGTTTCATCAAAAAGTTTGAGGGTTACAGTAGCGGGTCTATGAAATTGGGTGTAGCTAGTATGTTTGATCAGCCCTAATCTAAATCTGGATTCCCCCTCCGGACAATCTCTGGTATCCAATGAGGATGTCCAATCGATCTTATCATTACACTGCACACGTATCCCTCCTCGATCAGTGCTATTTATACAGCTATTTGCTGCATTTACTTGATGAAGAAGGGCAATATCTGATCCATCGAGTGTAGAGGGAAAGATTATGTCTGCTACAGGTTGATTATAGAAGGATGCGGTCATATAGGTTCGTTTTTCACCGAGAGGCGTTACAACCTCAACTTCTTGAATGAAGTTCTCATCTACTCCATTGGTATATGCGATACTATAACTACCATTATCTCCTGTAGTGGAGGCAATTATCGGAGCAACATCATCTTCAGATCGTATCAATACCAGAGAATCTTTTATACCAAGGTCGTGATCATCTACAACTCGCCCATACACTCTAGAAGGGGTTGGGATATCTTCGCTGACTGATGGCAGAGAGAATTGTTGCGATATCTCAGGCTTATTGAATATGACACCTTTTAGTGTATCAGACCACGATAAAGAATGCTCTTGTATCGCATGATCGAGTTTAACTTCGTAATATTCATAATAAACAGTGTCAACATGATCGATCAAGCATGGAAGATTCCCATTGTCACAATCAGATAGATGCTCGTCGTCACTTTTGATCACAGACGATACAAAAGGCAGATGAAAAGAAGGCTCTTTAAGGATCACTATTGTTATGGCGTCATCAGAGATATTGGCTAAAACATGTTCCTTGTATGAGGATCTTTCAATGAAAATGAACAGCAATAGTAATGTCGCCGGAACAAGTACTGCTAGAAACAGCATTATTGTTATCCTTACGGTATTTTTCATTTACCAGTTACTTCTCTGAGGGTATCCAATACCCTACACCATTATCAACAAGTAAAAATATCCCCTGTACATCAGTTATCCCGAAATCAGAACCATACTCCTCACGACCTTCAAAGATGAACTGTCTGTAACTACCTTTGGAACTATCCCATACCGCTATAGCAGATGCCTGTACTCCTGGGAGATCGGTTACTTCCTCTAATACTCTACCAGCATCATAGCTTGCAGATGTACCCTTGATTGCTATTAGATTCCAACCCGCCTTTACATACTGCTGAACTGGTTCTGCGTAAGATGTACCCCGTAATCTAAGGTCTACAGCTCTTTTGATCACTATGAACATAGCGTCTCCAGGTCTGAAGTCAAAATCCTCACCATAACTCTGGTTTCCGACCATACTATACATATTCCAGCCAGATGTTTTTCCACTATTTCGATAAACAGCAATAGAAGTTGCTAAACCACCTTGATCTTTGATGGCAGAAAAGATATCACTTACACTCGTAAGATCTTCATTGTAAAAAGGAATTGAGACGAGGTTGATCCCTTCTGACAGATCTAGTTGTATGGCATCTCCGATCTGTCGAATGCTCACCATACTAACATCAGGAGCAAACGGTTCTCCTTCATCATATTCACCATCCTGATCCAGATCCTGAAATACAGGTAGTTCTAGCGGTGTATTTGCAAAATTCGCACGATAGATCGGTTCACTCATATATCCCTCTGCATAGATCTCATACTCACCTCGAGTTGGCAAAGTGATCATTGGAGGGGTCGTTGCTCCTAATATATTTTGAGATATTATATTTGAATTCGTAGGAAGGAGATCTTTGCTACTTTGTAATCGGGGATCTTCAAAATCACCATTCCAATTTGGTACACATTTTGTTACACAACAGTGTGCTCCCAACTTCCCGTCACCAGGAGGAATAACCCCACAACCTGCAGGGCATTGTGCAGATGTGCGCCCCCAGGGGCATGAGTTTGCCGGAGGGAGAGGTTCATCTGTATTGAGCCATTTTTTGGTTGATTCAATATATCCATCAGGACATAAAGGTTGACAACTTTGGGATTCAACCCAACAGGCGTCTATACCTGTTATATCGGAAACGCTTTGATCACACGCTATACCAGAGGGGGTTGTACCACCCCCACCTGTTGTATCATATTCTAATTGCTGTTCACCTGAATTCGTGGCATCACCAACAGACAAAATATCATTTACGAACATTTCTACGCCATCCCAGTATGAGTCAGAGTTTCTGTATGGATATTCATTATTTGAGGCGAGGAAAACTGTCACCCTATCATTTGAGGAGGTGGTTTCGATCTCAAATTGTACAAAATTCGCTCCATCTTGAGGTCCAACATTGGGTAATGACTTCCACTCTGTCCACTCAACGGTCGATGCGGTAGGATCGATACCCCCAGTTGGATCGATCCCTACCCGTCCAACAAATTTATTAATTATCTCACAGAAACAATCCCCTTCAACAACACAACTAGATTGACCATATCCCTCACATCTTTTGTCATCCGACCAGGAAGACGCACTGGCAATAACTTTAATATCATTTGTTCCTCCTAGACCAAGTTCAACTTGTTGGTAAACTCCAGCATGATGTGTCCCGTAAGTAGTAAAGTATTGTAGCGAGGCGCTTCCTGCTAATCTACGATTTACGACATCAGCACCACTAGATTGCTTATATTCAGGTCTTCGGCAGAAGGCCGGCTCATTAGAACAAGCATAGATCCCACACTGCCCCCCCTGGCAACCGTTCTGATACCACACATGCCAGTACTTAGGCACATTTAATTCAGCTGCTCCATCGCTAACGAACTCACCTTCCATGTTTCCATTCAATAATCCCCCTACCGCTACAGCATAATTATTATAATCTTTTCCTACGCATATCCCTCCTAGACAAGGGTCAGACCCATTATATGACGACCCGTAGATGCCGGGAGATCCACTACTACTCCGTGCGGAATTATCCGGTGAGCTATTAAATGGTACCGAACTTGAGGTTGTAGGGGGTGAGGAACTACCACTTGCACTACTGCCATTACCATTACTCGAACTCCCAGAGGTAGTAGTCACAGGTACTTCTCCTTCCTGAGGGACTTGATATGATCCGATAGTACAATTTGAGAAAAGACTCTTGAGAAGGTTACTATCATCCCATAGGGGTTTGTGGTATTCAAAAGCAGGATCTCGATTAGTTCCTAAAGCATTGAACAGCAGGAATCCTTCGACATATTCTTTTGATTCTAATGTTGCCAAGGTATTTGCTAATACAGACCAGTCATGAATAGGTTGTTGTCCAGGAGGTGCGTAGTTACCAGTTTCTGTAATGAATACACGACCCGGTAGATCTCGCGGTTGTAAGTATGCCGAGTAAAAGCCATCCACATCAGCATTAACAGCATCAGGACCCTTTTGATAAATATAATCATTTACTGCCCATGCATACAACTTGTTCGCAGCTTCGTAGAAACCTTCAACCTTCAGCATCTCATCGATATATGACTGTGCGGTGTATATAGGATGTGGATTTGGGTCATCACACCCGTCAGAACAACCTTGCCACTGTCCATTCTGATAAATGTACAGGTCAAGATTAGGACTCAAGAGCTTGATTGTAGTCTCACCGAGATCTTGTCCGAGCAATCCGGCAGAATCTACAGCATTCACAACACCTATCAGGAAGTTTGCCTCAGAGGTTGGATCTCGATATTCTGCATTGTTCGGCTCATTGTGCCCGGCATGGGCAAACAACCCATCCTGAGGAAGAGTACCGCTTTGCATCAACTCATTGAATACACCTACTAAGGCTTGACCATATGCAACCCCATCATTCACATTACAATTATTTTTATAACATAAGCGAAGTATCACATTCATACCTAAATTATTTGCATCTGACACAGAAGCCTTATAATCATTGATCCCACCAAGATCCGTGATCAATGCCTCTCCCCACCTCATTCCCAGTGAAACACCTTTCTGTATATCCTCTGCCGGGATCCTGTACTGTACTGCAAAATTATTTCCTACTTTCTTACAAAGATTCATCTCGTCTGTGACAGGTGGTATCGTACCCGCACCACTTGTTCCATTACCTGTATTACCCGTACTGCCTGTATTGCCTGTATTACCCGTACTGCCTGTATTGGAACCAGAAGGAGGACCTTGGCGATTTTCTGGGGACCTATACAAAACAGTTGGGTCACCATCATCTGTATTTTTACACTCAGTCGTACCTTCGTACGCTTTGATAATATAAGTTGCACCATCCTTCAGATCGACCTCAACACCATCTACATAACCACCGTTTGAAACGGTCAAAACATTTCCATCAGAATCTTTCACTAATTCACCTGTAGACTTCTCTACAAGTTGTAATTTCACATCCTCAGGCTTGTGGAACTGAGTAACTGATGTTGACTTGATCATTCCAAGTCGAAACCTACCATCTCCTTTGGGACAAGTTGTAGTGTCTAATTGAGATAACCAATCCACTTTCTCATTACACTGTGCACGAATACCTCCCATTGTGGTAGATTTTATACAAGAATTTGCAGCATATGATTGGAAAGAAAGTTCAGACAATATGTTCTCCTCTGAAGGCTCTTTCACTTGGACTATAAGATCTGCCACGGGTTTGTTAAAATCACTACTCGTCCGTAGAGTTACCTCTTCTCCTCCCATTGTCACAACAGAAACCTCTTGGAGATAGTACTGTTCCGAATGGGGAAGGATAAAACTGTATGTTCCATCCTCAGCTGTTTTGGTCACATATATGGTATCTAATTCGGGAGCATCGATAAACACTAAAGCGTCCCCGATCAGATTATCATACTGATCTAGAACCCTTCCGTAAGCTCTTTCAAATGTCGGAACTACATTTTCGACATTTGATATAAGACCGATCGAGGTAGTTTCTGCACCAAATGATTGTTTCAAAGTGTCTACCCATTCAAGAGTATTTGTTTGAAGGTCAATCATATTTGCCACCTTGAAATACCAATACTTATCATTTTTCAGTACAGTCGAATAACATGGATCAACAGTATCTTTACCGCACTCATTGATCTGCACATCATTTAGCAACAACTTAGGTTCTAAAGGATATGCACCTCTTGAAGGATCTAACTCTGCAATTACTGAAATGGTCGAACCCTCCTGTTGATATGATCTTAGAGCCACCAGAGTGCTTTTCTGACCGTTAAAGAGAATTACAAGAAATATCAGAAATGAGAACAGAATTGTTACTGCTGAAATGAGCAGTATCTTTTTACGATTTTTATCCATACCACATGGTACAAATTCAGCGCTGTTCTTGCAACTTTTCCCAAAGCTTCTTTTCTTCTCGACTGATCTTCTTAGGTATAACTACCTTAACCCTGACGTATTGGTCACCTCTACCTTCTCTCCCAATGATTGGTGCTCCTTTGCCAGAGATCCTGAAAATCGTGTCGGGCTGAGTGCCAGATGGGATCTTTAATTTAACAGCTCCTTGCAGGGATTCGATCTCGACCTGATCACCTAGGACTGCTGTCATTGGAGAGATCTCGTGATCGATATAGATGTCATTTCCTCTCCTTTCAAATATCTCATGAGGTTCGACAGATATCTCGATGAATAGATCTCCAGATGAGTGGCCTCTCCTACCACTATTACCACTACCACGATATCTGAGTATCATTCCGTCATAAGCTCCTGCTGGTACTTTTATCTTCAGAGGTACTTCCTGATGTATCACGCCTTGTCCATTACAATCTGGACATTTCTCTTTTACTATCTTCCCCGATCCATCACAATCTGGACATTCGGACAACATTGCGATCCTACCAAAGATACTTTGTTGTACTCGTTGTACCTGTCCTCTACCACCACATGTCGTACACGTTTGAAGTTCACCACTCTTGCTGCCACTACCAGAACAGGTTTTACACTCAACATCCCTCGTCACGTTGATCTTATACTCTCCCCCTTCCATAGCTTCCATGAATGACAGGTTGATCTTGTATCGAAGATCGCTACCTTGCATATTTTGCGTTCGTGCCGAACCTCGACCATTCATACCCCCAAAGTCAAACCCAAAACCCTGACCACCACCGAAGAATTGACTAAAGATATCTCCAATATCACCCATATCAAAAGGTGTTCCATTGAACCCCTCAGCTCCTGAGAAGCCACCGAACCCTTCTGTACCTGCGTGTCCATATTGATCATATGCTTTCCGTTTCGATTCATCAGACAGAACCTCATATGCTTCAGATACTTCTTTGAATTTTTCCTCGGCACCTGGATCGCTGTTGTGATCAGGATGATATTCTTTCGCAAGTTTTCGATAAGCCTTTTTAACCTCTGTTTGTGAGGCTCCTTTTTCTACACCTAATATTTCATAATAATCTCTTTTTGACATACGCAGTATTCTAGCAGACACGCAGCCTGAGTGCCAGCCCCATGGTACGATGATCTTAACAGATCCGAATTCTCCAAAAAGTATAAACTAATTGTCATTTATCATAACTTTGCAGATTGTAAAGCAACCCATGATAAGATAACATTCGGATTGTAGATGAAATTACAACATTAAACATCTTATGGCAATGTGGAATGTCAGTTCATCAGAGGCAAAGCATGAACGTACAGTTAAATACATTAGAATAACAATATCCTTACTGCTCTCTGGAGTTGGTTTGTATATTCTCGCTTCACAAGCGGTACCCATCGGCCAATCATATATTAAGGGTGCTATCATTGAGAAAAGGGAGGAATTGAAAGTAAGTCCTGTCCCTGGTTCGTACAAGAGAGAGATCGGGGGAGAATTTGCCTATTGGGATCCGGGAAGAAGCTACTTTGAGAACCTGATCGCTCAAGCTGTCTTGACCCCTGAGAATGGCCAAAGGGTCTACAACCCAGAAACCCAGCAATATCTAGATGTAGAAATAGATCAGAACTATTCAACTCCGATGTCACTTACTATCAGTTCGCTAGACATCGTCGACCTCAACATCACCCCTAACGTAGATAGCTATGATGAGAATGCTTATAATCGGGTATTGAAATATGGGTTGGCTCATTTTAAGAGTACACCTCTACCAGGGGCAGGTGGAAATTCTTTTATATATGGGCACTCCGCTGTAGATTCGTATTTCAACAATCATAAGAATAATCCCGAGGTTGCATTCTCGATATTAGAGGATATCAAAATAGGCGATGAGGTAGAACTGACCAAAGATGGTAGAATATACAGGTATGTAGTGAGAAAGAAGAAGATAGTAGAACCGACCGATTTCTCTATCCTTTCCAGACAAACATGGAAGGAAACTCTCACATTGATGACCTGTTCGCCGGTCGGTATCGGTACAAATAGATTAGTTGTAACAGCAGAATTAATAAATGGACAGTAAGAAATTGATCCTGATAGTCGGCGTAGTGGCGACTATTATCATTGGTGTGCTTCTAGTCGTAAGTATGAACAGCAACAGCGACTCACCTTCTGGACAGGATGGCAACAATGACAATGTTAACACACCTACAGGTGAACCTGTGACATTAGAATACTGGGGTTTGTGGGAGCCTGAAGGAGTAATGCTACCCTTGATCGAGAAATATCAACAGGCAAATCCAAATGTCAGAATAATCTACACCCAAAAATCATTCGAAGGATACGAAGGAACTCTGTACACACGTTTACAACAAGGAGCCTCAGCTCAATCTCCAGCACCTGATATCTTCAGGATAGACAATCGTTGGCTAAATAAATTTCAAGGGTACCTAAACCCATTACCCTCAACTATCATGGATCCTGCAGAGTATTCTGCAACATTTTATCCTACAGCAGTGAGCGATTTTACCGGAACGGATTCACAGATCTATGCGATTCCTCTTGAGGTGGACGGCCTAGCCCTTTTCTATAATAAAGAACTCTTTGCACAAGCGAGTTTGTCAAAACCATCAGGAGATTGGGATTCTGTTATAGATGAGGCAAAATTATTGACCATCAAAGATCCTTCAGGAAATATCGACCAGGCAGGTCTAGCGATCGGTTCGGCAACAAACATCAAACATTCTGCAGATATCCTTTCACTGTTTCTTCTACAGAATGGTGTGGAGATCAATCAGAATTATAATACAGAAGTTTCGCTCACAACACAGAGAGCTATCGATGCACTCGACTTTTATACATCTTTCACTAACGAGCATGAGGTATGGAGCTCAGATCTTCGATCAGATCTTGAGATGTTCTTTCAAGGTAAGTTGGCAATGATGCTTGCTCCAAGTTGGAGGGCTTTTGACATAATCAATGCAAATCCCGCAATCGAATTCGGCATAGTTCCAGCACCAACCCTACCAGGAGATCCGGTCTATTTCTCGATGTATTGGGGAGAGGCTGTTTCAGCTACCTCTGAAAATTCAACAGAAGCCTGGAAATTCATCAAATTCTTAAGCGAGCAGGATCAGATCAGAGAATTTCACAATAATTCGATAAGTGTAGGAGGAAGAGCCTTTGGAGAACCTTATTCCCGCAAAGATATGGGTGCTGAACTACAAAGCCATGCATACCTTGGTGCTTTTATGGAGATGGCTCCTCAGATGAAGGCTTGGAAGATCGGTGAACAAAGCTATATCGAAGAGCAGCTGAGGACTGCTATAAACGATGTCGCAGTAAATGGTACACCAAGCGAAGTGGCACTATTAGAAGCTGAAGAATCAATAAATGCCAAACTTGCACAATTATTCGGCTTGTAGAGTTATTATGAAAAGTGGATATTTTCTGGTCGCAAACATTTAGGTTAATTAATGAACTGCTTCATCATTGATACTACATTCTTTTCTGTAGTATATTGATTATAGTTATGAAAAGACTCACTAGATCAAAACGATTAAAACTTTCGATCACAACATCGATCTTTCTTTTATTATCGATACCTATCGTTCTTTACGGTCTACTAAAGACAGAGAGTGTTGATCCACGAAGTGATGCAGGTACAGAAGTGCCGAAGACTTTCTGCTCCATATCTTTTCCATATGTCGAAAGTGATACGATCGAAGCTGGCAAGGTAGTCCAGGTGACCATCAATGGTTCTGCTCCAAATGAAATCTCCTTGATCAGTACGATCAAGATTGAAACCTCAGAGGAGGTCGTCTTATTAGAAAAGAATTACCCTCAACCCCAATCCACGATCAGTGAGACAGTCACATTCACCACAGAAAATATCGGTAACGTGAGAATATTCGGACAAATGACGACACAAGGAGCGAATTATCCATGTATCTTGGAGGGTTCGAACGAATCAGGAGTTGTTACTACAAAAGAGATAAACAGTGCACCAGAATTCACCTCTATACCAGAAACAGATGCTCAACCCTCAAACGCGATCAAGGTAGGAGACAGTTATGAATACACGCTTACTGCTCAAGATACTGATGGAGATGGGATAGAATTCGCATATAGCTTCACTCCTAGGGCAGATTGGTTAACTATGAGCGTAATAAAAGCAGGAACAGATGGTGAATTAACGCTACTATTCAAAGGGACAGCTGATCAGCCTGCGAGTTATCTCGCAAATGTTTTTATTCACGACGGTTACAATCAACATCTAAGAGCTCAAACCTGGGTCATAAGTGTTGACCCTACTGAGAACGACACACCGATAGTAAAAGTTTCCGCTCCACCGTTTGGAACATCTGTAACACAAGGACAGAACCTCACCACTTCTTGGAGTGCGACAGATCTCAACCAGATAATTAAGTACAAACTATACTACGCATCAAACCCAGGGAATCAGAATTCCTGGAAACCTATTGACGACAACATCTCTTACAAGATCGGGTCATATATAGTTGATACAAAGGCAATAGAGCCAGGTGATTACAAATTCATAATCGAGGCAGAAGACAATCAAAATCCACCTGCGATCGGGACAGGTGTTTCAGAATCCTTTACGATCATTGCTCTACCACCAGCTCCTGTTGATGACGACCTTCCTCCTGTTGATGACGATGGTAAACCTCCTATAAAACCTCCTGATGACGGGGTGGTCATACAGGAAGCTCAGATAGTCAACGTTAATCCCGCAGATTCAAGTGTCATTAACAATGGAAGAAGGACAATAAGTGCGACCTTAGTTGCATCCAAGGATGCCACCATAGTTACAGACTCGATAACTATGAAATTAGATTCAAAAGATATTACAAACGAGCTGGAGATCAGCGAAATATCCGAATCAGAAGTGACAGTGATCTACAAACCGTCAAACGATCTGGAAGATGGTGAGCACAAAGTAGAGGTCTCCTTCGAAGATTCTGAAGGTGGAAACGCAACAAAAGCATGGACATTTACCATGGAATCATTAGACGAGGATAATACAGATACCATTAATATATTTGGATTCGAGATCAGTAACCGAACAGCCTGGATCATATTGATTGGTCTTGGGATCATCGTCCTTGCACTGATAATCCCTTGGATCCTATATCTCGCATGGAGAGATGACGGAGATAATGAAACCAATATCTACGACATCAGACCTACCGCAAGATATCCGTACAATACATCTCCTAGTACAAGTGTACCCCCTACAATAGATTCATCATCTAATAAAAAGGACGCCCCAAAACCGGTATTCGTACCAACGGTCACAATGCCCTCATCAAAAAAAGATGACACGGTAAATAAAACTATCGATACAAAAACTATCTCTACAAATACCCAAGATACAAATACTCACGCTTCAAACACTGCTATAACAAGTACTGAAACAGAGCCATCTGCTGAAACATCAGAAAACACTACAAAAGTGGTTGGAAAAGGAACAGATGAGATAGAAGCAAAACCAGCCTCAAAAGATGTCACTTCTACAGGTACTGAAATTCCAAAAGAGAAAATACCCATTACGACATTAGAAGATGAAGCTTCAAAGAAAAGATCCAAATTTAGTCAACTAAAAAACATTCTACCAACA
This sequence comes from Candidatus Nomurabacteria bacterium, assembly GCA_020632395.1. NCBI lineage: Bacteria > Candidatus Nomuraibacteriota > Candidatus Nomurabacteria bacterium. The sequence continues at coordinate 206,286 of JACKFQ010000002.1, forward strand.
GGGAGGGAAAATTCGACTGAGCAAGATACAACTCCAATTTTAGATCCAACTAGACTAAGAAACACATCAAACGATGATACTCAAACCCAAACAATAGATACCAAGGTAGTAAGTCAGAAACCAACAGGACAACAAGATCTCGTAACGGATGAGAGTGTAAAAGGGAGCCGTTTCAAACCTATGCTCAAATTCACAAATTCAAAGAACAGAAAAGGTGATCATGACAAAATCGATAGTTCAAAGAATGACACAGCGGTTACAGACAAAACCTCTACAGGGGGTGGTACAGTAGATGGAATGATCGCTAATAGTACCTCTGATACGGTAAACTCTACCGCACCACTTATGTGGAAACCTAAGGTTATCGTCCCTCCAAGACGAGAAGATGACAGTGGTACAAACGCCAAAGATGAGCCCAAACCTGAAACTCCATCTGAACCCTCTGTTCCAACAGGTGTATCTTCTGATACTGGATCTGCTCCCATCTTTAATACAGCATCTAACTCAACTCTCGAACCTGAAACTAAATCAAATATAGTTACTACAGAGCAACAGAACCCTTCTGCTACATCACCTGTTACACCACCTGCTACACCACCTGCTACGTCACCTTCTACATCACCTTCTACATCACCTTCTACATCACCTTCTACATCACCTTCTACATCACCTTCTACATCACCTTCTACACCACCTGTTACACCACCTGTTACACCACCTGCTACACCACCCACTACACCGATGGATCCAATGCCCCCAACATCCCCTGTTCCGATCATGACTACGCCATCTGATCAAACAACCACAACCCTATCTGATCAAACAGCCACTACACCACCCAACCAAATCAACATAACATCCTCAGAGCCAAGATTTTCTTTGATTTCGGATTCTGAAAGCAGTTCGACATCTACTGAACCTAGCTCGACATCTACTGATCCGTACTCAAACGACTCAGATACCGATACAACACAATTACCACCCCAAAGCGATGAGGGATCCGAGATACCTGACCCTAACTCCTCAGATTCACTGACGGCCTTACTCCAGCAGATCGAAGAATCCAAATTGCTGGTAGAAAAGGAAAGAGAAGAGAAGCAACAAGCTCAAAAGGCTAGTGATGCAGGTGACCTCCAAATACCTACTCAACCAATAGAGGATACAAACCAGAATACACCAGCAGGAGGAACGATGGATCAAGAGAAAAATACTCCTCCCAGAAACGATACCAACAACTCAACTCCTCTCACCTTCTCCGCACCACCTCCATCTGTAGGAGCTAATTGAGATTGACATTAGAGGTATTTAACAATAGAATTCGCACTAGGGTAATGCTATGAACAGTAAAAGCGAAAGTGGCCAACTGGGAGCGTTGTAGGAAGTCTTAGGGCGCAACTACAGTCTTGATGTGAGACACCCGAACACAGAACACTTGTTGATAGACAAGTGACTAAGGTTGATATAGCGATATATCAACGAAACAAGGTGGTAACACGAGATGAAGACCTCGTCCTTGTCGAACCGGAACATGGGTTACGGTTCCGCAGGAAAGGGGTCTTTTTTATTAATATTTTACAAGAATCTCTGATGAAAAAAATGAGCTACAACGAGATCCGGGAGATCTATTTAGACTATATGAAGCAACATGATCATTCGTTCATCCCTTCTGCATCTCTAGTACCCGATAATGATCCAACAGTACTGTATGTCAATGCTGGTATGTTTCCATTAGTGCCGTTTTTAATGGGAGAGAGCCATCCCAATGGAACAAGGCTTGCAAATTCTCAGAGATGTATAAGAACTATAGATATAGATGAGGTGGGAGACATAAGCCATCTGACATCATTTGAGATGCTTGGGAACTGGTCTCTAAACGATTACTTCAAGAAAGAAGCGATCGAACTAACCGTGGATCTGTTTGTGAACAGATATGGATTCGACATTAACAATATTTATGCATCAGTATTTGAGGGAAACGAGAATTCACCGGAGGATGATGTATCTATCCAAGTATGGAAAGAGATCTTTCGTAGTTACGGTATTGAGGCAAGTGCTGGACCTGGGGAGAGGATCCAGAAACTTGGCATGGACGAAAACTGGTGGGAATTAGCAGGTGGTGGCCCTTGTGGACCTTGTTCTGAGATATTTTACGATACAGGAAAAGAGCTCTGTTCTGATAAATGCGACGTTAGTTGCAGTTGTGGTAAATATATTGAGCTAGGCAACAATGTATTCATGGAATATCTGAAAGAGGGAGAAAGTTACAAACCTCTTGGGAGATTCAACGTTGACTTTGGTGGGGGTCTAGATCGACTTGCAATGATCTCACAGCAGGCAGAGTCTGTTTGGGAGACTGACAAATACCTTCCGATCTTGAAGAAGGTCAAAGAGCTAAGTCAAGTAGAGGTCGTAGAATCTGAAAGGATAATTATCGATCATCTTAAAGCTGCATCTTGGATCGTGATGGATGGAGTGATCCCGGGAAGGACAGAAAGAGAATACATCCTGAGAAGGTTGATAAGGAGAGCTATTCGACACGGTAGGAATTTAGGGATGACAAAGAGTTTTGTCGGAGAGATCGTTGACATCTGTATAGATCAATTCATGGACATATACCCACAATTAGATGAGGATAGAGAGAAGATCGTAGAAGTGATCGTATCAGAAGAGACAAAATTCAACGAAACAATAGAAAAGGGATTGCACGAATTTGAGAGGTGGTTCGATAAGACTTTTGAGGGTAAGAAAGAGTATATATTTGATAATTCGGACGGATTTACATTTAGTATGTACGAAACCTTTGGATTTCCTCTTGAGATGTCCCTTGAAGAGCTTAAAAATCGAAATGTGCGATTCGATGAAGCGCAAGTAAGAGAAAATCATCTGCGTGAATACGAAAAACATCAAGAGAAAAGTCGAACTGCGACAAAAGGATTGTTCAAGGGAGGCTTGGCTGACACTTCCGAAGAAAGCAAGAAGCTACATACAGCTACTCACCTACTGCTTCAGGCGCTTTATAGGGTTGTTGGTTCGCATGTATTTCAGAAAGGTAGTAATATTACACCTGAGAGGTTACGTCTTGATTTCCCAAATGACACGAAACTAACTCCAGAACAGATCCAGAAGGTGGAAGACTTGGTGAATGAGCAGATAGATAAAAAATTACCCGTATCTTTTGTCGAAATGTCAAAGGACGAAGCGATGAAATTAGTCCAGTATGCTGCTTTTGAGGATCGGTATGGAGAGATTGTCAAAGTATATACTATCGGAACAGCAGATGACCCATACTCTATTGAGATCTGCAATGGACCTCATGTTGATAATACATCGGAACTAAGGAGATTTAAAATCATAAAACAGGAGAATGTCGGTGCAGGGATCAAGAGGATCAAAGCCATCCTTGAATAAAAAACGTTTTCCGATACTCGCCATAGATTATGGAGAAAAAAGGTTTGGTATAGCTATTTCTGATAGCAAAGGGATCGTATCAACGTCCCTTGGGACATTAAGCATCTCAAAGAATATCGGGATAGGCGATATAATAGAGCAGATCAGAGTTATCACTACTCAGAATAGAGTTAGTTCAATTCTCTTAGGTCTTCCTCAAGCATTTGAGAAAGCTTATGAGATCAATAGAGATCGGATAAAGAGATTTGGACAGATGATCAGTGAAGCAACTGGTCTGGAAGTGTACTATTATGATGAGAGTTACTCATCCAAGCAAGCAACTGCGGTGATGATAGAAACTGGTAAAACACGTACTCAAAGAAGAAAAGATGTAGACAGTGTTGCGGCAGCTTTATTTTTGCAAGAATATTTAGATGGAAACAATTCTAAACAACTACAAAACAGAAACAGATAGCAAGTCTAGAAGCACTCTAAAGACTATGTTCGTGATCCTTGTCCTATTTCTAACGATAGTAGGCGGAGGTATTTACTATGTTTACAAAACATACACTGACAATGTCAATCAACCACTAACAGATCGAGATGATCTTATCGAGTTTGAGATACCAGAAGGAAGCTCAGTGGACGATGTCCTCAATTTGCTTGAAGATCTGGAGATCATGCCACCAAATAAAAGCAGTTCATTCAAAATATATCTTAAGATAAATGAACTCGAACAGCTCATCCAGGCAGGTTTGTTCAAGATCCCTATGAATTTGAATATGAAAGAACTTGCGATCGAACTCCAGACTGCAGGCATACCAGATGTATGGGTCACATTACCCGAAGGGCTACGTTTTGATGAGATCTCAGAGATTTTAGCAGAAGAATTTGGTTCACACGAAGGTTCTACATTCAGTAAACAGGAATTCGACCGTCTATCAACCGATCCTACATATATCAGTACCCTTCAACTACCCTTTACACCTGAGGGAGGCGATCCGATATCACTAGAAGGTTATTTGTTTCCTGACAGATATAGATTTCCGCTTGAAAGTACAGAGGAATTGGTGATAGAAACTATGCTGGATAATCTTCGAACCAAGATACCAGAAGACCTCACCTATCAGGATCTGATCTTGGCAAGTATGTTGGAGAGAGAGGGTAGAAATGCAGATGAGAGAGCTATGATCTCGGATATCATAAGAAGAAGGTTGGATGAGGGGTGGTTCCTAAATATCGATGCGACGCTACTTTACTACTATAAAGATTGGAAACATGTTTTGACACAAGAAGATCTCGATACTGACCATGAATACAACACTTATACACGAATAGGTATGCCACTAACACCAATCTGTAATCCCGGTGAGGTCGCGATCAACGCAGCTGTCAATCCTCGAACAAATGATTATTACTACTACCTACATGAAGATAATGGTATGATACACTACGCTAGAACTTGGGAAGAACATTCAGCAAATGTGAATACTTATCTACGTTAGTAAAACTGCGCCATGTCTCTATCTATCAACATCAATGACAGTAATAAAGTCATGCTGGAAAACAGAAATTTACCGTCTGATCCTGGGAACAACAAGTCCCGATCCAGATCATCCATGAGTTCGAAAAAGAAGATCATTCTGGTGATCCTTGGTGTGATACTCTTGGTCGGAATAACAAGTTTTGGAAAGATCCTCGGATATACAAAAGATCTAGGTTTGAAGATCTCTGCCGGGGACATTATCTCCCCTATCAAAAAAGACCCCCAACTAAGAACTGACAGTTCAGGTATTAGGACAAATGCCTTGCTGGTTGGGATAGATACGAGAGAAACTAATCAAGGCTTGCAGAACACAGATACAATAATTGTTGCTTCATACAATAAGGAGCGCAATGACGTTGAAATGATCTCTATACCAAGAGATACATACGTTGAGATCCCTGAAGCAAATTGGAACATCAAGATAAACGGAATATACAACAGGGCAGAGAATGAAGAGGAAGGAACTGGGCTTGAGGCACTAAAAAGTGTCGTTGAAGAGTATACGGGATTGGAGATACAGTATTATGTGATGGTGGATGTCAAAGCATTGACCAATATTATCGATATTATGGGCGGAATTGAGGTTTATGTAGAAAATTCATTCACTGATTATGCTTACCCTGATGAAACAAACCCATATAGTGACTATCAGGTAGTGAGTTTTGATGCAGGTCCGCAGACAATGGATGGAGATACTGCAGTAAAATTTTCAAGGTCTAGAAAATCTTTAGATAACAATGAGGGCAGTGACTTTGCTAGGGCAAGAAGACAACAGAAAGTACTAGAAGCCATCAAGAACAAGTTACTCTCTACAGATACTTTCCTCGATCCTGACAAGCTTTATAGCATCCTTGCCGAATTACGAGACCACATAAAAGTATCTGAATTTACCAATGAAGATGTACAGGCGGGATTGCAACTTGCGTCTATTGCATCAGAGGTTAAGATATTCTCATTTGTCCTTGATCCATCTGTTGGTGGCGGGACAGTGCTTATAACAAATCAGATCCCGGATGCTTATTCGATATCACCTGCTGCAGGTTTAGGAGTTTATAAAGATATTAATGAATTAGTCGGACTGTATCTCGAAGAACCGGAGATCTATGCTGAAGATGCTCTGATCTATGTCTATGATGTGGGGTTGGGATACCAAGAGGCCTATGACCTTACCACAGAGCTTTCAGAAAAATTCCCATACCTCAGGATAATCTTTAGAGGGACCTTATTTTCCGATAAAACAGGAAGTTATGTATATTCAAATAGTGGAGATGATGAGTATGATGTGACAGCAAAGCGATTAGGTACGATCGTAGGAAGTAGAACCCATGATAGACCCGATTTTATTACCAACAGACTGAATGGTGAGGATGTAGTTATTCTTTTAGGCGGAGATCTGGTGACTGATACTCCTTCTGAAGAAAGCACACAGTAGGATATGAGGATATGAGGATATGAGGATACGAGGATATGAGGATATGAGGATACGAGGATGTGAGGATTTGACCCTTATGACAGATCTTATAGTAGTCTAATATATGAAGCTTTCCGAAATGATCCGATTATTCCATGGGAAAAATTCATTTATTTCTTATCGAGAAGCTCGAACTTATATCGATGATGCCAAGAGCAAGGATCCGGATCGAGAATACCTAGAGATAGAAGCTGAGACTTTAGATATTTCTGAGATCGTCCAGACATACCAAACACACGGCATGTTCAGCACTAGGAAATTGATCTTTATTAAGCGACTATACCAAAGTAAAGAAAGATCAGTGATAACAGAACATCTGGTCAGTGATTTCCAAGATGAAGATCCTTCAATAGAGATAATTATCTGGGAATCTCAAAAGATCCCTGCAAACACAAAGTACCTAAAATTCTTCAGATCATCGAATTCTGTATACGAATCTCCAGAGCTCAACAAGAGAACCTTCATAACCTGGGCGAAAGAAGAATGCATACGAGAATCCATAGATATCACAATTAAAGCTCTCCAAGAATTAGCCCAACGGTGTAATTTCGATCCAGAGAGATTTGTGAACGAAATAAAGAAGGTAAAACTTCTCTCTCTAAAGCACGTCGATATTGATGATATCCAGAAGATCTCAGCAGATACATTCGAATATGACATATGGAAACTGATCGACCATCTAAATGAGCATGACCGTCAGACCACTGCGGTGATCCTTGATAGGCTCCTTAAACAGAATGTAGACCCCCATTATATCCTTGCTATGATATACAGAAACACAAGATTGATAGTCCTTTGTAGAGATGTCATAGATGGTGGAGGTGATAGCCGTGATGTAGCAAAGACCTTAAAGATCCCACCTTTTACAGTTCCTTCAATAATTCGAAGCTCCAAACAGGTAACTCGAAACGATCTGGTTAACTTGTATGAAAAGATGACAAATCTGGATTTCCAGATCAAGGTAGGAGCGATCGATGCTACTATCGGATTAACCCTCCTCTCAACGATCTTATAACTATCTATATATATACGGGACAAGACCGACTCTCTAAGGTTTTATTCGAAGTACCAAATCCTATATACCTCAGTTCGAAGTGACCTTATTCGAAATACCACAATCTTAACTGTCCTCATTGAGTATAAATTCTCTATTACAAACGATATGGGATGTTTGAGCGAAAAAATGGCGAAGTGGATCAAAGTGGCTACTACTTTAAGGTCAAAGGAGGTGGATTTGATTTGTTATCCTGTTGAGTACCGGGTTGGATTGCTAGATCAGCACGCTTGCTCATCTCCTCGGCAACAATAGTAGCATCACGGCCATACTTCAGTTTCGACAATCTCTTGATCAGCTCTGCAACTTCCTTGTTCTTGGGAAGATCGAAACCGGAATTGGGGTATAAAGGTCCGAATCCAGGATCCAAAGAGAACGGTGATGAATATTTCCCATCAGTGATCATTTTTACATAAGCATGGACATTGGGCTGATTTAGCAGATCGTTGGATGATAAAGTCGGCTCAAATTGCTTTTCGAGGAATTCTGCATCTTCGGGACCGACTCTTGCAACCATCATAGAACCGACATTACCGAAAACAGCATCTCGAACCTTTTCAGGCATCTGAGCAATATACTGATTTGCCATAGTAAGGTTCAGATGGTATTTACGAGCTTCTGATAGGATAGAAGCAAACTCATCAGTAGCAAAGTTCTGAAACTCATCAACGTAGAAGAAGAAATCTTTTCGGTCTTCCTCAGGGATATCTTGTCTACTCAACGCAGCACTGACCAGCTTGGGGATCAACATGACTCCGAGGAACTGGGCATTTTCATCACCGAGTACACCTTTCGAAAGATTTATGATCAGGATCTTCCCGCTATCCATTACTTCACGGAAATTGAATGATGACTCTGTTTGTCCGACAATATTTCGTATAGCCATGTTGGTCACAAATCGGTCAAACTTTGAAACTATATACCCTAGTGTTTCGGATTTTTGTTGTTCAGTTGTCTTGGCGATCTGATCAGTCCAATACCTTTTGACCAGATCATCTTTGATCAATGGAAGCCACTTCTCATTTACCCACTTCTCATCTGTAAGGATCCTTACCACTTCTACTAGAGTAGAGCCTTTTTCAGACATAGCCGTAAGCATAGCGTTTCGAACAGCTCTTTCAAGGATAGGACCTACGATACCCTGTTCATTAGGGTCAAACAGCTTCTTTAGCATTCCGATAAATCCATTTACTACCCTATGTTTATCCTGCTCATTCTGATAATCCATAAGATTAAAACCAAATGGTCTCTCAAAATCTCCTGCATTGAAATATATGACATCTTCGGCTCTCTCATGTGGGATCCTAGGGAGGATCATTTCAGCGAGCTCTCCGTGAGGATCCATTACGCATACACCATCACCATTATAGATATCCTGAATTATCATTCGTAAGAGTGACCAAGACTTACCAGAACCCGTTTGACCTATCACATACATATGCCTGCGTCTGTCATCACGTTTGAAGCAAACCGGTTTAGTTTTCCCCAGATATACATTATTTCCTAACCAAACAGTATCAGGCGAGTTTATGTCCGAATCTACCCAATGTGCAGCAGGAACCTCACGTGATAGCAACCAGTTGATGTTCGGGATCTGGATATTCTTATTTGGGAAGTGATAGAGACCTGCAAGCTCTTCGACATTGAGGACAGTCTTGGTACTAAGTGGCATACGGCGATATATGACATTGTGCATGAACTCTCTTTCGTCTGAGGTACGAATATCTGCTTTTTTCAAAGTATTGATACCTGGGTTGGAGAATTGATCAAAGGCACCTATGATATTTGTCACATGCATTTTTGCGATCTCTGTTTCAGGAGCACTCGCAACTACTCGAATTGCAGCATTAAACCCTATCTTCCCTGACTTTTTAGCAATAGCTTGAAGTTGTTCCTGACTGACGCTGATCCTTTTTTTCTCAGGGTCTGCATTGTTGCTCTCCACTTTACCTACAAATTTCCGTCCAGCTTTCTGCCATCCCGAATCCGCAGGAGAGAGTACTATCTGTATCAAAGCACCCTCCTTATCTCCCATCTTCCCTAGAGATGAGAGGATGTTTGCAAGTGGATCACCTTTAAAATCCTCAGCAACCTTGATCGGATAGTATCGCTCATCTGTGAGATCTAACTGGGTGAATGCAACCTTACCTTCTTCATGAAAAATATTATGTTCATCAACTACTGATACCTCTGCATCCTGATATGAACCTAATATCTGTTTCTCTACAAGATTTGCCAGTTTCTTTGGGGAATACACAAAAAACCTTATCTCCCCAGGAAGTCCGATGACCTCAAAACTGATACTATTTTTGACTGTGATATGTTTCTTAAGACCCTTTCCAGCTCCGCCGATCCCATAAAGATTGGCAAACATCTGCTCTGCGACCCCGATCTCTATCTCATTTCCTTTTGGAACTTTTACCTCAAAGAGTATACCTTCCTTAGTCTTTTCTTCTCGATCTTTCTTTTTTAGATAATTTGAATACAAATATGCAGAAAGACCAGCAACTCCAGCGAGCAGAAGAATGAAAACTACAACAAGTATCAAGAGCCCTATCGAAAAGCCCCCTTGATCTGGCTCATATGGGTTATCCGGGTATGTGACATCTTGACCCGGAGTAATATCATTACCACCAGGAATCGGAGGTCCTGCTTGTGTTAGTAGGATCTCATCGGATGAATCTATAAATGTAATTAGTGGGACAGTACTTATCATTATCAAATTTCAAAAGAGTTCTTGCTTAAGAATATCACAGCGTGGCTATTGATGCACCAGTTCTATGATTGGTTGAATGCAGCCCAGATCTTCAATATGATATTTGCAGCCCATGTTTTCGAACTGTCTGGATCTCCTTGACTACTTACTTGTACAGTACGAAGGAATTGTTGACTAGGTTGATAACCGGCCAGCCTTGGAACATTCATATTATTTGTAAATGTTGCACCTGACTCATCTTGTATCCTTTTCACATCTTCCGGACTCTGGACACTCGTTTCATCCTCCGCAAGCTCAACCTGTTGAACTCTCTCTTTCAGTGCATCAAACCTCTTTTCTACTTCAGACCTCTGATTGATCAAAACCTCACCACCAGGGACTTGAGCTTTTTCATGCTGTTTATCTGGAGAAGTAGAACCTATATTTCCTTCGACCTGATCTACAAACTGTTCAAATTCGGGTCGTCCTGCAACTGTTAGAGTAGATCCTTCACCTTTTGGTAAGATCTCGTGAGAGAACAAGAATTCCAGTTTCTGCTGAACGTTCAATGTCGACCATACACTTTCAGGAACGACACCGTACAATCGCTTGGGAAGTGTATCGATATCTAAAAGGATACCTCTCTGTTCGTAGGTCAATTTTCCCCACATCTCTATACTAACAAGGGTAGAGAGCCTTTCTGGTGGGACATCCAACCTTTTTCGAGCATCCTGCTCTAATATCTGCTCTTTTGTTACTAATTTTTGATCTGCCATTTTTTATAATTGCCTGATCTCAATGGTCGAACTCGACCACACGCATAAGCTAGGCGTTATTTTACCATAAATGAGCGTCTCTCTCTATGCAACTCTCTTTCCAGATCCCTTTCTTTGATCCTCTTTTTCTTCTCATACGATCTTTTACCTTTTCCTAAACCTATCTCTAGCTTTACCATACCTCTTGCTAAAAATACGGATAAAGGAACGATCGTCATTCTATCACTTTCAGCTTTACGTTGTAATTCCCTCAATTCAGCCCTTTTTAATAGTAGTTTTCTACTTCTAAACGGGTCGTATCCCTCAACAGTTGCATATTTATATTTTGGGATGTCGGCATTCCACAAAAATGCTTCTCCACCAATTATCTTAACAAATGAATCAGAAATGTTCACTTGACCACTCTTGATCGCTTTGACCTCTGATCCGAGTAGTTGAATACCAGCTTCGTACTTTTCCTTGATCTCATAATTGAAATAGGCTTTCTTATTTTTGGTTATCAATTTGATTCCCATTATCGTAGTTTTACAGACCAGATCGTTGGCCCATCAAGTATGTATAGCCTCGTTTCACCGGTATCAACCACGATATCTGAGACTGAAGAGAATGCAGAATCCCTCTCCCCCCGATAAACCAGACGTGACCTGAGAACCATTTCTCCCGGATGAAGTCCTGTTGTCTCATCAGGTTTCTCAAATGTCATTATTGAATCTCTATCAGTTTCAAATAGGTATAACTTATATTCGAGATTGATCCCTGCATACCCTGCTGTTACAGGCCCTATATCCCCTCTCAAGCCACTGATAGACCAAGGGTCTAGGATATATCCACCAACATCACGATTAAAATAGTATCGATTGAATGTAGGACTCTCTGTCGAGAGCACATAACCGCTGAAATCTGCAAAGAAATCTGTAGGTACGAGGTTCTGATCCAATTCGAGAAATCGTGAAGCAAATCCGTACGAACCTGATGAGTATCTGACCGATCTATAAACTGCCAAAGACTTTGCATCAAGCAAATACACAAAGTCGTCCCCTCCTAAGATCGCAAATTCTGTTATATCCTCGATATTTTGGTCATCCAGATCATCACGTGTAATTCCACTTAATGCAACAAATGACCCTATATCAGATGCACCATTAGAATACGGTGCCATCAGAACACCAGAGATATCATCATAAACATAAACTCCATCATTCCCAACATCTACATACATCGGTGCCTGAAGAAGACCTTTCTCATCAGGGATTTTTGAGATAGTTCCAGTGCTGAGATTGTATCTATGTACAGTCTGTAAACCCGGATCAGTGATAAGCAGATACTCGACCAGGTTATCATCACTATATATCGCAATATCAGAAGGTGTTTGAGAATTAGTACCTGCGAGAAGATCTTCAAGGACAGAAATGTTACCAGCTGATTCAGAAAGGATAGTAACTTTGTCCAATATGTCATAAACTCCTAGAACTGAACCTTCAACCTGAGACAGGAGTTCTTGGTCTTTTTCATTTAATTTGCTTCTATCAAACCCTCCCTCTTCCAATTTCTTTTCTACAGACAATAGTTTTAATTGTGCCTGTTCTGGATCTGTCTTTGCCTCTTTGTTTGCCTTTTCCAAGAGGGCAGAAACCTCGTCATAGATCGACAAGAACTGCTGGTGTACAAGACTTTTTTCTCTTACGTCTTTTGCAGCATTATATCCTGCATAAAGAGCTACGAGTACAAGAACAGTAGAGCCAAGAATGATAAATCTTTTGTTCCTCAGATTTTTTGTTCTGTAATCTCCTAAACGCATCTTCCTGATATCTGGAGTACCTATCCTAGTCTGCGAGAACTTAGCCCTCAACCGTTTGAACCAAACCTTCCTTCCATACCGATTTACTAAATACCGGTTGACCCATGCCTTCAGATTAGAGATCACTCTCGAAATGAATTTCTTAGTCCTTAACAGTAGTGGCATAAGGAAAGTTATGGTGTTTCGGACAAATTTCTTAATATAGAATAAAACCTTTGCAAATGCTGTTGTTGGTATTGGTTCAATAGGTTTGGCAAACAAACCATCTGACATAGTTCGTGGTGAAGTGTCAGTTTTTTCAAGGGTATCCCCATGAGAGAGTCCGTTCAAGACACGATCTTCTGCCTCAGATTCATCTGTATCATACTTTCGCTGACCGACCTTATTGATATTTGCATCCTCATAGCTATTAGACGAAGCAACCTCATCATCTCTGATATCATGACCTTTCTGAACAGATGAGAGAGGGATTTCGCTTGTTTTATCAACATCTGTAATGACTGTTTCAGTAGATAAGTTTTCTGTTTCTGATAGAGAGTCGTGTTCCACAGGATCATTATCATCCCCTTCAAATTCTGTATATTCCATCATACCCACAGGTGTTTCTTCACTCTGCTCATCTGTAGATGAGAGATCTACTGGTTTAGTTTGCTCAAGGCCATGAACTTCTTCATGATCTTCATTAACTTCAGCACCTTCTTTATCTTCAGTCTCTTCATTATCTTCAGATAATGACACCACCTCGATCTCTACATCAGATACTCCTTCTGCTTCTTTTTCAAATAGAACTACAGTTTGCAGATCAACACCTGTAGATGCAGAAACACATCCTTCACCTAATTCAAACTCGTGAGAATCGAGTAGTTGCATCATCCCAACAGGTGTGTGTATATCGGTGATATTGAGCTTACCGAGATAGTTTGGTGAAGAAAGCATTAGCACATCATCATCGCTTAGTTGAGTGCTACCTGTTTGTACATTGTTTTCTTTCAATAACGATGTGACATCCACTAACTCCATCTCATGAAGTATATGAATTTTGGATCCTCCCAGAAAACCGAAGTATAGATTATTATCCTGATAGTGACAGGTTATGATATCAAGTTCCACACCATTAGAGGCATCCTCATCATTCTTGATCAACTCTAAAAGCTTTCTTTGTGCCTCCTCCAAGATCAGCTTCATCACTGATACACTACCCCCATCGTGTTGCATAAACTCGTCTAAGACGCCATTCCAAACAAAACGTGCGATATTAGATGCATCCAGATCTCCCGGACTATGTACAGATACTAAACCAAGCAAATATCCCCTAGCTGTATCTCCAGGGTCGAAGTGGTGAAAAGCACTTGTGACACGATCCCCTCCCGCACTGCGAGAGAGAAAATCCTTTATGTATACTTTCATACTACTATTATGCAAGAAGTATCAGTATCATTGCAAGGAATCCACCGATCAATGATATGAGAAGGTGTATAGTAGTTGCAAACATTACCTTGCCAGAATGTGGTGTTTTTATTGTATCAGCGAGTATTCTTACCCTAAGCAAGAGTAAAAATGAATAAAGAATGTAACCAACTAATAGTACGAAAAACAGAAGTTTGAAAACAAAATTGATCCCCAAAAAAGATACTGAAGGTGTTGGTCCTGAGAGTCCGTCTAAAAAGTTCATTAGATCTGTCCTTTCTGTTTCATTTCAAGTAAATCTAATAAGGTATCCTGAACATCTCGTGGTCTAGGGATGTTGATGAATTCAAATTCCGGCTTTGAACCAGCTGTTTGGATATAAACAGTACCGTAATCAAAAATAGATCCCCAAATTCCTGCAACAGTATGAGTGACATCTTCGATCTGCTCTAATTGTGCCTCAGAAAATCTGTGAAATAGTACGTTAGAGAAATCTACATCTACTATCCTTTGATCTGTAATGATACTCACTGAAAAGAACCACTTAACAAAGGTATCAAATGCGATCGTGATGGCCAGTAGTATAAAGAATATCGACCCCCCAGCACCTAAACTAGCTAAGGATGTTCCCTCTACACCTATCGCACCCAGTACAGAAAAAAAGAACAGTGGGAAGAGCAATAAAAAGATCACTCCAAGGATATTTAAGATCAAAGATGCCGGATCTCTCCTGACTATCAACACAACACATTCCCCAGAATCCTTTCCCTGAAAATCCACCTTCTGAGGAAATGAACAAAAAGAGGAAAAACCTGATTTATCAGTATCATTCTGGATCTTACCTATGAAAGAAAGTCCCGGCTTAAGGAATCTCTCGGGTATCACGGTCTTTTTAGCCATACACCAGTATATAATATCTTATATAGGATTATAACACATTTAGTATCGTATTTCCTATTTCCTTTCGATATTCAGAAATGCAAATCCGGATTGTGGTACTGCTAGATATCCAGGAGCACGGGTATTGAAGACAGCTTTGAAATCCGCTCCAGACAATGATACAACCCCACGATTTGTACTGAAAGAAATAAGGTCGGTTTGACCAGAGGAGCCTAAGCTGACTCCAGGATAGCCTATGATACTTGTCACTGGTGCGGAGAGGAGAGATCGCATCTCAGACATACTGTATGGGTTACCCGAAAAACCAGAGTAGGTACAGGTATTTACGGTAACAGGCAGGATCCTTCCATCATCCACACTTCCTGTAACGCCTTCTCGATTCATTACCAACCAGGTATTTAGAATATCTGCCATCTCCTCCTGTGTCATCCATGGATATCGGCCACATGAACTGGAAGAATCGCTATATCCACTTCTATACCATGCCTTGTAGAACCAGGGACTTCCTGCGATGCTCTCGTATGCTCTAGCAGTCCAATCTCCCCCTCCCGTACGATCTGTAGTATCCCAACCAGACGTATCAAGATATCCTCCTGCAGTGGAAGAATAGAAGGTGACGACATCCTCAAGCACCATACCACGAGTTTCATCTACAGCCTGTTTCCATAAAGCAGGTGGTGCATCTGCTTTCGGTTTATAAAAAACCTGACAAGCCTCAGTGACACAGATCTCGATATTATCTCTGTAATATCTATACGCATATGTTCTAGCTGCAACAGCTTGCGCTTTCTGTGCCTCAAGACTCCAGGAGGATGGCATTTCAGCTATCCCATACAAATAATATGATTCAAAATCAACAGATCCCTGGCCAGCTACTTTGATCTTTCCTGAAGTATCTTTAAGTACAGGTGTTTTGCCGTAATATGCCTGTAAGATCTGCTGATAGTTCTGTCCGGATTCGGCTCTTGCCAATGCACCATATTGACTCATTCCTTTTCTATGGGTGTAAGCGCCAAAAGAAAACACCGCAAAAGAACCGGCCGGAGCACTTTCTCTAAAACCTGCTGCTGTTGAGTAGTAATCCCCTCCGGTAGGTAATGAGCCTACAGATGGGACATAAGCACCCGATCGAGCAAGAAGGATAGCCTCTTGTAGTTCGGTGATCTTACTGTTCAGCAAACCTATTTCATTTTGGAGTTGCCCTTTGGCAGCTGTGCGCGCGGCAATTTCTCTCTCTAACTTAGCTTGTTCTGATGACAATATCGCCTTTGATTCATCCAGAGCCTCTCCTTCAGCTTCTAACTTGATCCTCTGTTGCTCTAAAGCATCTCGTTTTACTTGCATATCGCCAAGTTGAACATTTAACTCTTCGATGTTCTGGCGTTGTTTCTCTAACGTATATTTCTTTAAGATATAGCTTCGCAACATACTTGACCCAGTATCTTCACTCAAAAACACATCGAACATATTTACCTTCGAGTTGATATATAGTCTCCGTGAGATCGCTTGAACCTGATCTATACGTTCGGTTATTAGATCCTCATGATACCTGATCTGTTCTTCCTTATTCTGAATATCAGCCTGTGTATCTGCAATATTCTGCTCCATCTCTTGGATCTGTTCTTCGATCGCAGAGATCTTTTGACTCAAGGTTAAAGAGCTGTTAAGAATCGACTCTATCTCGGATTGGGTTTTCTCTAGTATCTGTTGTTTGTATTCTTTCTCTTGTTGTGTCTTCTCCAATTCTTGCTCCAGATCATCAACCGAATCTTGTGAATGCACAATCAGCACAATATTACTGGATATCGTAGCAAGAGATACTGTTATGATGATAGCGATTAAGAATTTCTTCAACATAATGTCGATCAGTAGTTTTTCACTTTATCAGACATCGAAACGGTATTGTATGCCTCTTCCTTATTGAATCTGTCATACCGTCTGAATACTGCCAATGTACCTGCACCGATCATAAGCAGTGCCATACCCGCAACTGCAGGGTAATCATCCAAGAAGGAGGCTTGTGGAAGTGTCGTAGTAGTGTAAGAAGTACCAGAGGGAACATAATTTGAGATAGTATAATTGCCACCAACAAGTGAGTCGACCACAACTGAATCATCCGCATTCTGCATTGTCATACTGACAGTTCCGTTACCTGTTGTACGAAAGACCAATTTTGCTATCGTGCCACTATTTGGTAGTTTTCCATCAGACTGAACACTCGCCAGACACAAAATACTTAAACGCCCAGAAGTAGTTTTATTTACAACAAGGGTTCCACAACCTAACGTTCCAGCAGAATAGCTAGAAAACTCTACAGGTCCAGTGTAGATCAGATCTATGTCAAATCCAACTACTGGGTCACCTGTATTGTTTACCACGACATCTATGAAGATATTTTGAGAAAACGTGCCTGTCGCAGGAGAAAGATTGATCGCTGCTCCGGCATAGACACTCTGCAATGGGGAAAATAGGAGTAGAAACATCACTACTGCGACTTTGGATAGAAAGACTGGAGTTGTGAGTATTTTCATGGGCAGAAACTAATTAGTTATAATGGTTGACCTACTGGTAGATACTGCATATCAGGTGATAAGAGATTTTCACTTGATCCTACTTCTAGAACGGTACTTTGATTGCTATTTTGATCATTTACCACTAATTCAGCCGATGTATCAGGGTCATAGATTATCGTCCCTAATTCAATTGTGCCATCTATTACACTACTCGCATTTCCAGGAAACCTAAAAAATACCAGATTTAGTATATTGTCAGCATAAGTGTAATAACACTCGAATTCTGGATCACAGATAACATCTTTTATGTCGAGATTGCCATTGATATACATATCAAATTCTGCTCCTGCAAGTATAGTCGGCTTAGATAAGACCATTTCCAATACGCCCTCACCTATAGTAGCATTGTTCAGTCTCACAACAGCGACATTACCTACCGGATTAACTACATTATCTGTAGTAGTTGTCGATGTTCCATAGATCTGTGGTTCAGAAGGAGATTTATCTGAAGAAATTGTGATAAGCCCATCGACACCTGTCAGAAAAACGTAGAAGAAGAACAGAAATGAGCCGAGCGAGACTAAAACCAGACTCTTTAACTGTTTCTCTTGCTCTGTTTCATTCATTACTTTAGACATCAGTGTATTGGGACTGAATTAATATTACACCTTCATTCTATCACAAAGTGTCTGTGAGTAAAGAAATTCGAGGCTGAAAACACCTCTGTTTGATGATATATCCTTAGATCTGAGCTTGGATGATATTTCCAAGCACAAACTTGACAAGAAGTACGGACACGAAACAGATGATCAAACCAATTACTGCATATGTTATCCCTTTCGTAGCCTTTTCAACCTTACTCTCATCCCCACCGGAGATTATGTATAAAATTCCGTTGTAAACGAGGAATACCACTGCGATAAGACCCGCCATTCCAATTGCAAGACTTATCACTCTATTTACAAAAGTTATCAGATCGCTATCTCCAGTGGGATTAGGTGGTAAAAAGCTCAAAAATTCTACCGCTCTAACAGGTAGGGATAACACTGAGAAGATCGATAAAACGATGAACGATCGTACAGCCACCTTATTAACCATTTTCATACTATTTGTTGTGATGTAATATTATCTAATTTCGCAAACATCATTTCTAAGATCCTGTCTTGACGATATCTTTCGTGTTATGTTTCCAAGAATTTAACAACAGAGAAGAGTATCATTCCAAAGATCGACAAAAAGATCAGTCCCAAAACTGCCCAAGTAAGTATCCCTTGAGCCTTCTTGACTTTGGCTGGATCTCCTCCAGACATCATCCATACATACCCTCCATACACCATATAACCTAACGCAAGCAAACCTCCAAACGGTAAAAGAAGAGCCATGATCCTATCAAAGATCGCAGTAAGACCGTCTATTCTAGGTGGCGGGGCTGCAAGAGCCACCCCGGGTAAGAGTAGATACAGTCCAATTAACGATATCGAGAGTACTCTTTTCATTTATACGCTTTGAATAATATTTTCTAATATAAACCTTACAATAAGCGGTGATATAAATGCAATAATTAATCCCAGAACGGTATAGATCATCATTTTTTGTGCTTTTTCAGCCTTTTCACCTCCAGCGGAAATGATATATGTAAATCCGGCATAGATCAGAAATATCACTGCAAGTAGACCTGTTAAAGCAACAACTAATTCTATCGTTGATTGAGCGAATACTATCAGATCAGTATATCCCGTATTGTTTAAGCTACTAATTTCGAACATAACCTTGATAACTCACTTTAAAGAACAAGACACCCGTTGGGCAGGGTGTCTTGAAATTGTTAATTGCAAAGATCCTGACTTAAACCTTGAGAACTTGTTTAAGTACAAACTCAACGATCAGAACAGCAATGAAGCAGATGATAAGACCAATGACTGAGTACTGTATACCTTTAGTAGCTTTTTCCACCTTACCTTCATCACCTGATGCAAGGATATACTGAACACCACTATAGACCAGTACACCTACAGCTATAAGTCCTGCCAATCCGATAGCGAGATTTAAAGTATTTCTAATAAATTCGATCAATTCACCACCTGCTTGGTTTGTTATACCTTGAATATAGTTACTAGGAGGCTGACCTTGTGCCATAACAGAAGCAACTGCTGTCTGCATGATGACGGAAGCTGAAACCACATACTTAGCAATTTTCTTGAACATACTAGAATTGCATAAAATTATTTTTATAGGATAGAGCATTATATTACTTCGACCTACAATTTGCAACATAATAGCTCCTTCCAATTAGTGTATCATCAGATGAGAACTGTATCAATAATGTATAACAGGATCATCCTTGATATAAAAACTATCACTAAACCTATAACTGTATTGGTGATAATATTTGTTGCTTTTGTGATCTTATCCGGATCCCCTCCAGCGAGGATAAAGTTATACCCTGCGTAAACGAGCAGGATAACAGCAACTAAGGCAGAAAACCCAGTGAACCAACCGATCGCAACCTGGATCTTGACGATCACATCATCTAAACTACCCGGTCCGTAGCCTATACATACACCCATCCAACAAGATGCAGATAATCCTGTGCTGAACTCTCGGATCTTTTTTTCCAACCTGCTTTTTGTATTATCTATCAAGATCATGGTATGTTCGGCAAATTTAATAGGTTCTGAATGATCACTAAAACAGCTACAGAGAGTATGATCAGACCGAAGCCAAGTATAGCATTTGTTAAAACCTCCCTAGCCTGTCCGAGTTTCTCAGGATCTCCTTGACTAGTGATAAGTAGGAACCCTGCATAGCCACTCAAACCGATCAGTGCAAAAACAGAGAGCGGTATAGATAACTCAAGAACCCCTTTCACGAAAGTAGTTTGGTCAGTTGCCGCTGAAATATCATTTATTCTGTCGCTTAAAACATCCGCACGAGCCACAAAAGGCGTGCTAAATGACACGAACAAGATGAACATGGTGAACGCCATTACTAATTTGTACTTCGAAGTTGTAGTTTTCATTATTTTCCGACTTTGCCGGGTGATTATACCCTATAACCTATATATCAGCCAACGCATCCTCACAGATCTCACGATAATCACAGTACGAGCAATGAAAGCCTGGCGTTGCGACGAAATCCATCTGTCGTATCCTCTCGACCAGGTGCAAGATATGTTCTTTTACCTCATCTTTTCTTTCTTGCCCAATATTTACGCTTATTTTTGCACCATGCTCAACAAAAATCAAACTTGCAGATCTCACCTTATACCCAAAAACCTCTTCTGCGACAATAGAGTATATCGCAAGCTGGACATTGTCACGAACATCCGCCTCTGACTTTAGCTTTCCGGTTTTATAGTCTATTAGTTCAACGATCTTCTGCCCATTTTTCTCCTCTAAGACATCTATCCTATCTATCATTCCTTTTAGTATGATGTCTTTTAGTTGATATCTAAAGGACACTTCTAAACCGACAGTCACACTTTGAGGATCGAACTGTTCCCTATAGAAATCCTTTAAGATACTTTGGCCGAATTCCTTTCTGGCTTTCTCGTGCTCCAAACTATCATAGCCTTCCGTTATCCATTTCTGATCGTAATACTGCAAAAGATCGTTGAGTTGAGGCTCCTTGGCAAAGCCCTGTAGACCTTCTTGGTAATTTTTCAATTGAGAATAAAATGAACGCAATGAGTTATGAATACTTAAACCAAAGGCAAGAGAGGAGCTGGGACGTCCAGGGATCTTGTATATGTAACTGTATTTATATCGTTTAGGGCATGTCTCATAAGTATCAAGTTGTGAATAACTGACCGTTTGAGGATCCAATCCCCTCAACTGTTTGAATTCAATATCATCATTTTCGGTAGAGACATGTACTACGAAATCTGATTTTTCATTAGCCGAATCTTTGTCTGCCCCGAATTCCTCTACAACCTTCCTGTTCAACAGTTCATCAAGAAATACACTCGGTTTCTTTGCTCGCTTAGCATCGCCATAGAAACGAGCAGCTGTAAGGTA
Source organism: Candidatus Nomurabacteria bacterium (assembly GCA_020632395.1). Classification (NCBI taxonomy): domain Bacteria; phylum Candidatus Nomuraibacteriota; species Candidatus Nomurabacteria bacterium. Next base: position 227,849 of record JACKFQ010000002.1, read on the forward strand.
AAGCAATTCTTGAGCTCGGGTAGCCCCCACATAGAACAAACGTCGCTCCTCTCGTCTATGCTCTTCAGAGGTATCAACATCAGCTATGTGATCTTTGATCAATGCGTCAGGGATAGGGATACTATCGCCTCGATTCCTTGTAGGGAATCTTTCTGATACAAGGTTTACTAGGAATACAACAGGGAATTCAAGCCCTTTCGACCTATGAACGCTCATGATATTTACCGCATCATACCCTTCTAATGCATCCGACTCTGTAGAAGGATTCTCCCCGATCTCGATACTGTAATTCAGATAATCCACATAATCAGAAACTGAGGCTCCATGATTCGAATCCTCAAAAGATTTGATCATCTCGAAATATTTACTGATATTTTGAACCTGGAAAAGCGCTTGTGCATCATCCTCCTTAGATAACAGGCTCTTCATTATCCCGCTTTCTTTGAAGTATTCGAATAATGTTTCACCTATCGATGAACCTGATCGCAACATCGACATACCTTTTCCAATAAGTTGTAAAAGTTCTTTAAGGTGCTCTCTATGTTCTTCAGAAACTATCTCTTTTAGAAGGTTACTGGGCTCACCATCGATCGAAAGGTCTTCACCAACAGTACAACTCCACTGATCCTCAAGAAATCTCATCACGGGGGTCTTCAATCTCCGAGCGCTTCGCATAATATCCACCAATTCCCTAGCGGTAAGTCGCCAAAGATCCATCTTTAACAATCCATACATACTCAGATCATCTGTATGATCCGCAAGGATCCGTAGATAAGAAATAAGTTCGGCGATCTCAGGTCTGCTGTATAACCCTTTGGGACCAGCATATTTGAATGGGATCCCATAATGCTTTAAGGCTTGGACAAATGGCTCTGCATGACTATTTGCTCTAGAAAGGATGGCGATGTCTGAAAAACGCATAACCTCTCTCTCTGCGTTATCTACATCCACAAACATAGCCTGCCCCTTATCATCGAACTGTTTCTTAACTATATCGCTTCCTCCGTTAACCTTATCGATATTACCTGTCAATCGAAGGATCTCTCTGGCAACCAGATCTGCCTCCTCAGAACCGGTTTCAGCTACGAGTAGTTTTACAGGTTCTGCAATATCCTGATCAAATACCTTTCTGGATATAAGACGTTTATCTACAGACTCAGTTACCTCTAACCGATCTGGATCATTATTTTTGATCAGTTGATATGCAGAATCAAGGATTCCCTGTCTGGAGCGATAATTCGATGTCAACACCACCCTCTTTGCTTTAGGGTATGCATCCTTAAAATGCAAAATATTGGAGATCGCCGCGCCTCGAAATTTGTATATCGCCTGATCATCATCACCAACTACTGTAACATTTGCAGAATTCCTCTCCTGCAAGCTACTTTTCTCAACGGTTTGGCCTAATGCGAGCAGATTCACAAGGACGCTTTGTGTGTAATTTGTATCTTGGAATTCATCAACCAAGATATATTTATACTTCTGATGATATTTCTGTAAAATATTTGGTCGTTCCCTTAATAATCGTAAAGTCTGCATTATCAGATCACCAAAGTCCAAATTGGATTCAGATATCTTCAGTTTTGTATACGCTTCGTATGTTCCAGCTAATTCAAGTGCTTGTTTCTTCATCGCGATCTCTTCCTCGGATGTCTCAGGGAGAGTAGACGCATATGATCGATAATCCTCAGGAAAGACATCTTCATCTTGTAATCTTGAGAAGTGCTTCAGTATAGCTGTAATGTTTGCTGAAGGCTTTCCTGTAGGTCGTAGTTCATCTAAGGGAAATTCAAATAAGTGCCTTCTAAAGAAAATGTAACTTTGTGCCTCTGACATCAGGTCGAAATCGATATCTAAACCGATATACAAGCCATCCTGCCGAAGGATCGAATCACAAAACGAATGGAAGGTCATGATATCTACCTCTTCATATCCTATCGGCATCTCCTGATCTACACGTTCTATCATTTCTGAGGAGGCCTTTTCTGTGAATGTAAGTGCCAATATCTCAGAGGCTTTTGCTTCTCCAGACCTTAACAGATCGATTATTCGCTGGGTGATGACTGCGGTTTTGCCTGTACCTGCGCCAGCAATTATCAGGAGCGGAGAACCCCTGTGTTTTACTGCTGACAGCTGTTCATCATTTAATTTGATCTCCATATATACATTCTATCATTTAACAGATGGGGTTGGCTTTGAAATATCAAAGTCTCGTAATTTCTCTTGTCGAAAATGAGAAGGGTAGAATTCTATCTTTCCAGATAAATACCCCTTGAATAACCTCTTAAACTCTGGTTTATGACCAAAAATCAGCATATAAAGTAGTTGTGCTAGAAATGCAATTATTTCAAAGGGAAAAAGTAGGACTGACATCTTTTTCAAGGGCGAGTTAGATATTTGAGTAGGCAGAGTATTCACACCAAATTTCGAGACTAATTCCGAATTCGATCTGATCAGAGCGTTTTTAGGTAATACACCATACACCTTCTCAAGATAAACAAGTTCATTGAACGTAAAGATGTCATGCTCAGACATTTGCATACCTCGTTCTTCAACGATCATATTTATACAATATTTATCTTTCTGATCGATATCTCCGTACCACACTGCCTTATTACCCAAAAGCAGTTTCACCACACCCCTTACTATCCATGCGGTGTGATCTGTACAGACTAGGAAAACATCGATATCATCGTTTTCTTTTGCAATTCCTGCTGCAACAGAACCCGATATCCCAACAAATCTAATAAAAGGAACATTAGCAATGGTTAGAAGCTCTTTCTTGGCTTTTTTTAATTTTCGTTCACTCGCCATTGAACCCTTCCATTTTACAGGAATATCATGATCTTGGATGACCTTACGGACATTCGGAGATCCTCCCCACATCTCAAAAATGTGTTGTGCATCAAGCTGTCCATGCATCGAATGACGGAACTCCTTCAAATCACCGATTCCTTTGTTAACATCCCTTAATCTTGACACAGATATCTGTTAAACTATTCAGGTATTACAATGCATTTTATCACTAATTCAATAATGTGCTTATGAGATGAGGCAACACCCGATCCCGCAAAACATATTAGACATTGAGTTCAAGCTGTTTACCAAGTTCACTATACGTGAATTTGCGTATATGGCTATCGGTATTGGGTTTGGCGGTATCTTCCTATATCTCTTTTCAAAAGGAGAGATCCCCGCTGTCATTGCACTACCAGTTTTCCTCATATCATCTGGGATAGGATTATTCTTGGGATTAGTCCCTATTAACGATCAAAATGCAGATGTGTTCCTGAGGAACTATTTCCTTGCAATCTCAAGACCAACCCAAAGAGTATGGAAAGGAGAGCTATTTGACGAAAAGGTACAAGTGATTGCCCAACAGAAAGGTGTTTCGCTTGGAACCACAGGGACTATGGATAGAGATGCAAATCTGAAATCTAACTCTAAGGTTATAGGTGGTACTGCAAAGAATCTCCCCACTACACAATTTATCGAAGAAGAAACTTTGTCAGAGATCGAGGAGGACGAAGCCGAACAGCTCGAACTTATCGATCAGATCGCAAAACAACAATTTGTTATGAATGCAGGTGACGATCTTTCAACAAGCCCTACCAAATCAACGGATACCAGGGAGATGACTAGCTCTACCCAAGCAGTAAACCCAAGTGAAGAAAAAGGCTCTAGCGGAGCAGTATTATCTGACGACGCAGTGCCATCTAGCGGAACCCTACCATCTGACGACACAGTGCCATCTGCAGAAGCGACAAATACCGTTGAGGCAACGAATCCTAGCGATACAACGAATCTCACCGTGGTAACAGATCGTCCCCAAACAACAAGTTCTTCTGAAACAACGAATTTTAAAACGGTCGAAGAATCAGCCAATCCAACGGATGCGATAGAGCCTCAGGTCGCAAAATTTACAGATGAGTTAGCTCCCAGAACAGAACTCGAGTTTACTTCTCCTGACCAGGAGACACCCGCTACGAACAATTTAGATGATGGCGGATTCTCTACTCAGAACAACTCTCATCGATCTGACAAACCTCTCGTATCAGTAAACAATCCTTCCCTATCACCAGAAGCCATACCCGCATCATTAGACAACCCTTCCCTGTCACCAGGCGCCCCTTACAGATCCGAATATAATCCTCCTACATCAGTAGACAACCCTCTTGATCAGATCAAACCTGTACCAACAGTTCAAAATATACGATCCGAGCATGTAGATAAAGTTCCGGCAACCGGAGGATCCATTCAAGAGAACGATCTGATCACAATAACAAGCGAAACCGCAAAACCGGTTGCTACACAGGTGGAAGATTACCCAGAGGACCCGGGTAATATTGCTATGTACCTGACAAATACGAACGGAGACCCGATCCCTCAAGCTATGACCCTGATAAAAGATAGTGCTGGTTCGATACTGCAAGTTATCCAATCCGACCCTCAAGGTTTGGTCTTACCTAACAAAAAGTTTGTAAAAGGGAAATACCTTGCTGAAATAAAACATGACAATGCACACTTCCCTCGTGTAAACTTCATATTGGATGGAAACAAGTTACCAGTTGTAAATATAACCTCTATAAACTGAAGCCTTGAAAGCACAAACTAGAGCCAGGATCACAACACCAACACAGGATCATCTTGATGTCCTAGATATCAAAGATGATCTTATCATAAGCAAAAATGGTACTGTCTCGATAGTCATCAAAACCAATGCCGTGAACTTTGATCTTCTTTCTGAACAGGAACAGGATAACAAGATATATGCTTTTGCAGGTATGTTGAATTCATTGAACTTCCATTTACAAATTCTGGTCATGACCGAAAGGATCGATATCGGTAATTACATAGAGTACTTACAAGCCCAGGCTCAGAGACAGATGTCTGACGGACTCAGACATCAGCTGTCGATCTACACTCAATTCATACAGAATCTTATCGTCACAAACGATGTATTAGATAAGAATTTCTATATCGTGGTACCTTATAACTCCGGAGGGGCAGCGGTGATTGGGGCTAAGATACGAAAGAACAACAACACACAACAATTACTCTCAGAAGAACAGAAACTTCGAATAATCGAACAGGGTAGGATCTTCCTACTTCCGAAGCGTGACCATATCCTAAAACAACTAGGTCGGATGGGATTGATAGGGCATCAACTCACCACTACAGAACTGATCGAGCTTTTTTATAGTATTTATAATCCAGAGGAAGATTAATGCCAGATCCATTTCAAAAAGATAATAATAGATTTAACAAACAGCCTTTGAGCAAGGCTCAAGAGATGTTGCAAAAGCGTGCTGACAAACTGAAACCTGCAGAGGCTTTAGACCGTGTAAGGCTTGATGCAAAGGAGGAAAAGGATCGACGGGAGGCTCTCAAGGAGAAAGAGAGATTAGAAGACACTAGGATAAATAAAAGACGCTTCGGGATCCTCCAAGATCTGGTCAATATAGTCACTTTCAGGAAGAAGGATCCTGATGCACCACCAAAACCAAAAGCCACTTCAACTGATATCGAAGGTCTAACACTCCAAGACATCATTGCTCCGATAGACATGGAGATAGATTTCAACACTTTGGAAGTAGGAGAATGGTTCTTTAGGACATTCTTTATCAGTGGTTATCCTAGGTTTGTTGGTCCTAACTGGTTGTCCCCTATTGTTAATTTCGAAAATTCTTTGAGGATAAGCACCTTTTACTACCCGGTGGACTCCAAGGTTATCCTTCAGAAACTAAAGAAGAAGATCGGTGAGATGGAAGCGACTTTGTATTCACAAATGGAAGGTCGTAAGGTAGTTGACGCATCAATGAAAGTTGCACTCACTGATGCTCAACAATTACAAGATTCTATTGCTGAAGGGACTGAGAAATTCTTCCATTTCGGAATGTATGTCACAATTCAAAGCAAGGATAAAGAGCAACTGGAAAAGATCTCCAAAAATGTCGTATCTACACTGGCATCAATAAATGTCACAGCAAAACCTGCACTTCTCCAGCAAGAGCAAGGTTTTATTAGTACACAACCACTCGGTCTCGACAAACTGTTCATCACCAGAAACATGGATACGACATCACTTGCTACTACATTCCCATTTGTCACAAGTGAGCTGACCATGGATCATGGGATCATGTACGGCATCAACCAACACAATCGCAGTTTGGTGGTATTCGACAGATTTGATATGGAAAATGCGAATACAGTAGTGTTTGCAAAATCTGGTGCAGGAAAAAGTTATTTTGTGAAATTAGAAGCAGTACGTAGCATGATGCTTGGTACAGAACTGATCATTATCGATCCTGAGAGAGAATATGAAAGGCTCGCAGCTTCTGTGAACGGTTCATATATTTCATTCTCACAAGATAAAGGCGACAAGATGAATCCTTTCGAACTTTCAGGGCTTGGGGAGGATGAGGATGAGTTAAGAATGAAGATGCTTTCATTACAAGGTTTCTTCAAGCTGATGCTCGGAGAACTTAATAGTATAGAACTGGCTATCTTGGATCGTGCACTGATCCTTACATACCGAGAGAAAGGGATCACGCTAGACCCATCTACCCAGAAAAATGCTAACTACCCTCTTCTTGAAGATCTGTATAAGGTCCTAAAGGGTATGGCGGAATCAGAAGCTCGCAGTATGTCGAGTCGGCTAGAAAGATATATCATCGGTAGTGCTGCGGGTGTTTTCAATGAAAAAAGCACCATAGAGATAAATAATCCATTCACAGTCTTTAGTATCCGAGATATGCCTGAAGAATTGCGACCTATGTCAATGTATCTCATGTTGGATTATATATGGACTAAGATCAGAAAAGATCAGAAAAGAAGACTCCTTGTCGTTGATGAGGCTTGGTACATGATGCAAAATGAGGATTCAGCGAAATTCATGTACAGTATCGCAAAAAGAGCTAGGAAGTATTACCTTGGCTTAACAACGATAACTCAAGATGTTGACGACTTCCTCCAGAACGATATGGGGAGGGCTATCATAACCAACTCAGCGATCCAATTCCTGATGAAACAAAGTCCAACTGCTGTGGAACGATTACAGAAAGTGTTCAATTTATCAGAGGGAGAGCGACAATACTTGCTTACGGCCGACAAAGGACAGGGGCTTTTCTTTGCAGGACAGAACCATGTCGCTATTATGGTGGTTTCCAGCCAGGCTGAGCATGAATTGATCACAACTGATCCAAAGGATCTCGAACGAATGAAAAAAGAAGGAGCCTTAGACAAATCGTTAGAGGAGTTAGCTCAGATGTATGAACCTCCGGCAATGCAACAACCGATCAAGGACAGTGTAGATAGAGAGCAAAGTCAAAATATACAGAAAGCGGTTCAAACAAGAAAGCAAACTGTCGAGCAGATGATCGAGGAGAAATTGAGACTCGGAACTAGATCAGGTGAAAGCGATGGGGAACTCGACACCACACTTACCGAAAGCCAGAGACAACAGCTGTACACATCACTCACCGATCAGGTTGTAGCAGCTCGAAAAGAGATGAATAGAGGGCGTACTCACCTTACACCTCAAGGGATCGTAGGCGACCTAAATGACATTTCAGATACAACAGGTGATAATGATAAACAGAGTGATTCAACTAATCCTACTGGCAAAGACAAAGAAAGAGTAAATTGATCGAGATTTTTACAAATGGGTCTATTCGACTTTTTCCTAAAAAAGAATAATGACGACACTGCAGATATACCAGTAAGCCAGGCTGTAGATCCTCGATCTTTGTCCTCTACAAAACAGGATAAAGATCTAAAGGCACTTATGTCATTTGAAGAGAAGATCAACAACTCGACTCAAACACTCACAGAAGAAGATGGTACTACGAAACAGAAAGATCTAGGGTTGTCACTTCAGAACCCATTTCGAGGGATATAGGTGACCTCATCATGTAAAACTCACATCAATTTCTGAAATAGTAAGGTGTTCGAACCGATAGAGATCCAGAATGGATAACGAGATGGATGTTCTCAATAATTTTCTGACGATATCAAAAATTCCCAAAAACCATTTATATATATTTCTATTCAGGGTCTTCTAAACCAGCATTTGGGTCTACGACATGTTCTGCATTATCTTCATATTCACCATAAAAAGCCTTGGGATCAGGCAATCCGTCAATACACACCTCCCTCTCTAAATACTCAGTAGGATCTACCAGATCCCAATGAATATTTTTCAGTAAGCTAAAGTGAAGATGCACACCTCCCCTGACTTCTCCGGTTTGTCCCATCTTCGCGATAATTTGTCCACGACCAACCTCATCCCCTTCCTCAACATATATCTCATGAAGATGCCCATAAACAGATATCAAACCATTCTCATGTTCTATCATAACTGTACGTGCCAAACCAGATCCTCCAGAATACACACCTGCAGGCGGACAAATTCCATAACAACCTGCCAGTATAACCTTTCCTTTCTCTCCTGCCAGTATATTTGGATATGTGTGATCTGCTATATCGACGCCATTATGTACTTCATCAAAACATTGGGTTACAGTACCAACCCCTCCCTCAACAGGCCAAGCCAAAGAGAACCCTTGATCAAGCTCTGCGATACTAGGATCAAGAGGTTTACCCTTGAGGATCTTATACCTTCCTATGTCATCGGCAATCTCTTCTATCTCCAAATCTGTTGTTTCTATAGATCCTTCCGGGTCTATCGATGTATCCGATACATTGATCGTACGATCAGATACTGTATCTCCTAAGACAGAAGGGGTTGTTATTCCCACTGTTCCAAAGATGAAGTCGGCAGAGCTGATCATCACGATAGATAGCATGATATAAACAATCACCCCAGAGATAACATAATCAAAGCGACTCATATTTCTAACAAAGCTTAGCTTAAGGGTCCTTGATCTGGGAGTACGAAATCTCGGATATTCTCTGGAGTGATCCTGATCGGAGGTTGTACTCCTTCTATGATCTTTCGCGCTACGGCTCTTACCATTGTTGCGAGATTTCGCTCAAGCTGTCTCAACCCAGCATCAAAGCCTACCGGGCGAACAAGTATAGGCCACACCTCCTCCTCTATGATCAAAGTATCTGGTGAAAGACCACTATTCTTCAAAACCTTCGGCATAGAGTAATTCTTTGCGATAACGATCTTCTCCTCATCATCATAACTAGTGAATCGGATAACTTCCATACGATCGAGAAGCGCAGCAGATAGTGTACCTAGATTATTGGCAGTACAGATGAAGAATACTTTTGAAAGATCGATCGGAAAATCTATGTAATGATCAATGAATGTACTGTTCTGTTCAGGATCTAGGATCTCAAGTAAGGCGGCCATGATATCGTTCAAAAGTCCGCTATTACCACTTGCCTTTTCTATCTCATCAAGCAAGATCACTGGATTCATAGTGCCAGCACGGGCCAATGCTTTTACAATACCTCCCGGTTCTGCATCTAGAAATGCTTTTGATTGACCACGCAATGCCTGTACACTCCCAATAGCTCCTATAGAAACTCTCTGAAACTGCCTTCCCATGGCATTTGCGATAGACTTTGCTATAGATGTTTTACCGACACCCTGTAAACCCACAAATATCATCACAGGAGCATTAGCAGAGGATCCTCTTAAGACTGCCATATCTCCAGAGGCGAGGTTTTGTTGTTCATTTGAATTATTTTTCAATTGCAGTTGCATCACTGCCAGATAGTCGAGTACCAAATTCTTTACTGTGTTCATGCCATAGTGAGATTGATCCATGATCCGTTTTGCATTTGTGACATCAAGATCATCTTTTGATATCTTCCCCCAAGGGATCTTCGTGATCCAGTAGATATATTTTTCCACCGTTTCAAACTCACCTGTATAACTACCTCGTTTGGCCATCCTGCGAAGTCTTTGTATCGATCTTGCAGCTCGTTCCTGTAGTTCTTCTGGGAGGTCTACTTCGTCAACCTTCTGTTGTAGTTCCTCGATCTCGTCGATCACCTCTTTATCATGTGAAGGGTTTATATTGGGATTTGGATTAAGAGCATCAGTTGTTTTTAATGCAGAGGTATTGCCGTCATCAACCTTTGGTGGCATACCTGATATCCCTGAAGGATCAGGGACTACTACTGCTCCTAAACTTGTTGGGTTCTGATCGAGTGGATCCATATGATTTCTCAATTATGCATTGGTATGCTTTAATATAAGCCAATAAGACATCAATATCAACTTCAATGAAAAGAGTTGTCATTTCCGATCTGCATCTAACAAATAGCTTCGACCAAGGCTTATACGATCTTCTTCTCGAAATAACCAAAGACTATGATGAAATTATCATCAATGGAGATTTCTGGGATGGGTATCTTATCTCATTTGACGGATTTCTTCGGTCTAAATGGTCCGGTCTATTTCCGTATCTCAAAGAAAAAGCTGTCTATACATATGGAAACCATGATCCTGAGATCTGGCAAGATGAAAGATCTATGACATTTTGTAAAAGTGTGGGGGATTCTTATCAAGTAGAACTGCCAAATAAGATCCGCTTACGAATACAGCACGGTCATAGATTACATCAATATAGAGGGATGACTGTCGAAAAACATCTACTCCTTAGAGCTATTGGGATCATCCCATATATTCTGGTAAACAAGTATGAGAAGATCTTATCTGATATGTTTGGTTGGGAGAAATTCAAATATATCTGGTGGGAGGATCGAGCGAGCGACAATTCCAAACTCAAAGAAGTATCACAGAAACTGCTTGGGAAGGATGAGATCTTAGTCGCAGGTCATATCCACCTACCGATCTTTACTCCAGAAAAAGGTTATATCAATACAGGTGCGATCACCCATGGGTTAGCCAGTTACTTAGAAGTAGATGGTGAGGATATGAGGATGATATACAAAAAATACTGAAGTACTATCTGATCTTGTCTAATTTGGTACAGCTACGCCATCGATCCAAGAGGCATTATCTCCGATCCAATTGATTAATTTCTTTATCTCCCTAACCCCAACAGATCTGATGGCCTCTTGTAACATATCCAGATCATGATCACTCCCATTTAGAAAATTCATCAGTTCTAGGTTCTGTAATCCACTACTCGAAAGAAAGCCTACTTCTTCGATACTTCTTATCAAATTCCCATAAGTAAATTTGCTCGCCCTGTCTACATCATCAGATCCAAATGAAAAATCAAGATCTACAAGATACTTTCGGGTAAGTTTTTGTACCTTTTCTTGATCTTTAGGTTCACAATTAATATTTGCTCCCATAATAACGCCGTTCCTATGTAGATACACTCCAAATTCTGCTGCTGAAGAGAGAGAACTTTTCAACATGAACTCATCCATGAATCGAGACCCGTTTCCTGAACCCAGCAAAGTTTCAAAGACGGTCAAGGCTGCCAATTCCTCTATACTCTCTACAGGTGGTACGGATAGATCAAGCATATATATCGAAAGATCTATATCTCTTTTGATCTCTATCTTGGATTCACCAGATACAGATGGGAGAGTTATCTTCTGGTGATCATAGCGTACTGATCCACCACTCTCTTTAAATGTACTCGACACGATAGCAGAGATTTCATTCAAGCTCATTCCACCATATGTCACGAACCAAACATTGCTAGGGTGGTAACCTTTCTGATGAAGGTCCCTTAATCCTGAGCTTGTCATACCACCAATGCTAGACTCTGTACCTATCGTGGGATGAGAAAGGGGCGTAGGTGCGAACAAACGAGATCCTATTTCTAATGATAGAGAGGTCCATGGGTCATTCTCACACATCAACCTCTCTTCCTGTATCACCCCGATCTCCTTTTGCACATCTTCTTCTCTAAGGATCGGATTAAAGACCCGGTCTGACAAGATATCAAATGCCTGTTTGAAATTTTCTTTTGTTGAATATTGATAGTATGTTGTCATAGATAACCATGTCCATGCATTCTGATAGTTACCAAGACTAGATACTAGATTGTCAGTATCTGCACGCACAGGATACTTCTCACTTCCATTGAAAAGCATATGCTCCAAAAAATGGGCGATCCCATACTGATCAGGAGTGATCTCATCTCCTGAACCGAAGCCGACATAAAAATCCAACAATACCGATTTCATAAAAGGGACGTGATAATGTACATGTTTCAATCCGTTATCGTATGTGATGAATTCTCTTTTAGGCATTAGATAGGATATCTTGTAATTTAGTACGTGTTTCCTCAGATAAGCTACCGTTTACTACAAGATATGGCTGTCCTTTGGACAGAAATCTTTCGAACAGTTCAGAGATATCTTTCTTTGAAACCTTCGCAATACCTTCAACTAGATCGTCATAACTCGGGATCGGAGCTCCCCTGATCGCATATGATAGATAGAGAGATATAACACCAGAAGGGGAATCGTATGCACGATCTAACTTCCCTTTGAAATAGGCTTTTGCCATGTCAAATTGCTTTTCATCGTATCTTCCAGACCTAACGTCCTGATAGATCTCTAACATGATCTTGGCTACTAACGGAACATTCTTTTCGGACAAACCCGCAAAAAGATATGCCGTGCCCCGGTCAATTAGCACATCATGTGAATAAGCAGTATAGTATGCTGCCGAGAGGTCGTGACGTATCCTATCCATCGCAATACCCGTCAATCCACTATAGATTATAGAACTTGCAACCTGACGTACCTCATAATTAGTCCCAAAAGATCCGGGGGTCTGATAACCAAGATATAGAACCTTCTGCTCAAGATCTCTTTCTAGATATCTAACTCGATCTGTCAACTTGCTCTTTATGAGATCCCTCTTGTGTGAGTACTCTTTGTTTTCAATTTGTATATTATCAGGTCCGATCAATCTAAACAGGATACGATCCGAAATGACTTGAGCTTGAGCATCTTTTACATCATCTAGGTTAATTTTAAGGAATGATTCTTTTGTTCCTAATATAGGTCTTTCCTGAAAGACGATCTCCTTGAAAGTTTTGCTGGCTTGACTCCTATCATCTGACTGGATCTCATCTCGTTTAGTAGAAATTGTCTTTTTTATCTTCTCCAGTATCTCTTCGGTTGTCAGTACATCTTCTATGATGTGATCCAAGAGTTGCTTTGCAGTTTCGACATTTTCTCTTGGGACAGAAAGGTAGATGAAGAGATCCTCACGTCCTGCTTCAGCTGAAAAAACGGCTCCAGTTCTTTCCAATTCGATAAATAACTTTGTTGCATCAGGGAATTTAGTAGTCCCGTAGTTATAGGAATCCACAAGAACATTAGCAAGTCCTTCTTTACCCAAAGGGTCATTGTGCGATCCGAACGGGATCATATAACCTATGATCGTTGTAAGATATCCATTAGTTGGATCGTTTACCACCATTTGCAAATTATCTTGATGTCAATTAATGTCATGATAAATATGACCTTGTGATTGTAATATATTTTATGCCACTATTAAACAGTGCATATCATACAAAGCAGATCCGTACCAAACTCCTTGAGTATATTGAGCGATATATGGGTACAGAATACGATCAGCAGCTAATCATGGCCGATGCAATAGCTTTCTCGAATCTCCATCCATTGCAAAGAAGCTCATACGGGACATCCTATGATCATTCTGTAAGGGTGACGAACTGTATCGTATACGAATTTAAAGTAGCTACACCAAACAATTTTGTTATAGCTCTTTTACACGATATCATAGAAGACGGAAATGTGAACATTGTTGATCTGGAGCAATTATTTGGGATGGAGATATCAAACAGCATACAGATATTGACCAGAAAACCAAGTGCTCTATCAGGGATAGAAAGCGACCTAGAGAGGATCAAAGAGAATCTTGAGCTATTAGATCATAGTGAAGATATCAGGTTGGTGAAGTGTGCCGACAGGTTAGACAATCTAAGAGATATGTTACAAATACCACCTGACACCAAGCTATACCCTAAGATCCCCAAATGGGTAGCCGAAACGAAATTATCTATCTTGCCGTTAGCAGAGATCACAAATTCGATCGCGTTAAAAAAGATCGAGAAGGAGGTCGAAAGTGTCGAAAAGTTTTTCTCTCAAGAGGTTAAGGATCAGATTATCCGACTAAAAGAAGCCATGAGAGCAGATGGCATGAGAGTGAGTAACAGGTACACCAGTTAGACAGGATTATCCTTCTGATCAGCAGATATTTCAAATATTCGCCTAAATATCACTTAGCTCATGAAGATGCTTTGATCAAGTCTTTAGACTGAAATTCTTGTTGGATAATGGGTGATGATTACAATAAAAAATGGCTGGACATGAAAAAATACCCAGCAAGCGACAACCCCCTATAAAATCACACCTATACAACACTCTACTCACGGCTCAACAACCGATACACCCTGTACATCAGAGCGATAACGCGAACAACCCGTCGCCCATAATGTATTGTATTTACCAAATTCAGGGAACAACATACACACGACCGCATCCCCGGAACCGACCTTCAGATCAACCCGACCAGGAGAACCTAGTGCGTACCTTGTAGGATCGGAGTTATCATACGCTATCGCCTCCACCTCGCCCTCACCACCAGAAGTGCTATTAGCACGAATATTTACAGATCCGTTACTCTGCGTAAACTGCAGATCTATACTCTGGGTATCAGTTTGAGGAGAGGTTGAACCGCCACCAACTATGATGATATTGCGAAAAGTGGTCTCAGATCCCGAGATACTCACCTGCACAGAATATATTCCATCTGTGAGATCTGATATCGTTATCTGTGCTTTTCCTTTTATTAACTGAGATCTTGTTGTAAAAACATTTTCAACTTTCGTAGAGACTGAGGTAGATACACTTATATCTCGATTCAAATACGGATCGTAGATTGTCGCCGGATCTGTTGATGCTAATGATACTTTTAATAAAGACACAGAGATCGACCCATCTTGCATTGAGCTATCATCTGAAACTGATGTTGATTCGATATCAATAACAGCACTACCATTCTGCTCAATTACTGGATCCTCGATGATCACACTTATCTTCATAGGTAATTCATAGACCATGTATTGAGAAGTTCCGATAACACCACCCTCCTCGTCAGTGATTATCACATAGTAAAGCTGTTCATTACTCAGATCATCATTGTAAAAAGGTGTAAACAGGTAGTCTGTCGTACCATCTTCATCCAAAAGTATCGCTTCATCAATCACATACTCTTTATCGGCCCAGAAGGCATCGTTCTGATCCGTTGATTGGTATAGAGCTTCATCTACAGACGTTCTATATATCTTTACAGAGGCGGATCCGAGATCATCATATGAACTGAGCGTGATCTTGGCACTCTCACCAAGTAGTAACTCATCTTTATTTTGAGTCAGCATGAGCTTAGAATCATTATATCTCGCCCTGATGAGTATATTTGATCGATACAGTATCTCATCTCCTTTAGATACTTCGAAACTGACTGGATCTGTTATATCATTCACCTTTAGCTCGAATGTTCCCTTAAGGATCTCCTCACCCTTTACTTTGTGATCTTGTGAATAAAGCTGTAGTTGTTCTGAGATCCCGGATTCGTATACTCTGATCGATATGATGTCTCCAGGAACTATTCCAGAGATCTCTTGGAGTACTTCACTAAGAGGGATCTGGTAATTCACCTTATCGCCAGGAAGGTACTCAGGTTTGTCAAAATACGCCTTTAACAAGGAACTTCTGGTCCCATTACCCGAGATCGAAGCAGGAGGTATATCTGTGAATGGTGCGTCATATGTCAGCACTTCGGTCTCTGTGGTGAATTGTAGCCTTGTTGCCTTAGAAGATACTTCAAAATAACCTTCCGAATTTGTACTAGTAGTCATTTCATCGCTTTCTGTCCTAGCTACTATAGAAACATCTGAACGCGCAGTTCCAGTATTTGCATCAAAGACCCATCCAACGAGATCATCTCCCGTTTCTCTAAAATGGATCATCAGGTCTGTTACTATCACTTTCAAACCTTTCCTTTCAAAACCATCATCTGCGACAAGGAGATAAGCACCGGTCTTAGGTGGTGTATAGATCAAATTTTCTGCGGATTGTATCAATTGAGTATAAATTGGCTCAACAAGTCCATTTGCAGTAGACATTGTTATACTTTCTATCTGACCTTCTGCAGTATTAGCTTCTATCTCGTAGACCTGGTATCGGACAGTGTCGTTAACAGATGAAGATGCATGAGCTATGATACTTCTGTTCATGATCACATCATCATGGGGAAAATCCCATTTCAATATGACCTCATCTCTTCTATCCGTCGTGGTAAATGATATCGATCGATCCCTTCCTAGTGATACACCGTCCTTATTTTTCAAATTCCCGTCTATCGTTAAGGTGTATGTAGTCTTTGCGAGTAATTTCAAAACTGGATGGATAGTCAACACATTTCCTGAAGATTTTGTTGTAAATACTGTATTTGGAGAAAGAGATATATGATCAGAAATGGTATCAAGATCGATATTCATATTGTTGAACTCTACCTCAATATCAGAATCTACATTGACGTTCATCGATTGATCAGTAGGCTTGAAGGAAACTATTTCCAGTTCTGGTTCGACAGGAACTACCCATTCAGTAGGCTCATCTTCTCCTGCTCCTGCCAACATTGTGATCGTATATTTCCCACCTTTCTCTAACGGTGTCGTTGGAGTCAATTCAATGATCACTCGACCATCAACTAAAGTCTGCTCAACATCATATTTCACATTTGGAGAGATCGAGATCAATGTTGTGGGATCCTCGATCTGATCTGTAGTGCTGATCTGGAATTTACTGTCGGCAGCAACATAGCCCGAATCCGTGAGTTTGGTCGGTCGCAGGAGAGCGGTTGGGGTGGCGATAGAAGCTATAGGAGGGATAGGAGGTGGATCTTGTGGGTTCAGATCATCATCCTGAGGCCATAGGTACGTTATAGCTCCGGTGGTCAAGATCAGAAGTAGTACAAGGGATGCGATCAGAATATTTGCTAAAAAGTAAGTATATGTCGATCTAGAGCTCTTCGGAGTGAGCTTTCTTACTAGAGGCGCATCGTCTTCAACATACCCCCCTTTGACCAGTCTGTCTGCTAATTTCGCATCTATAGCAGACAGATCCTCGTTGGACTCACTCTCGGCAATATTTGAAAAAAGTCTTTCTACCGATAATTCTAGATCCTTATCTACCTTCATCTCCTTCGTATTAAATTTTGATCTGATATTACGTTTTTTCATTATATCTTACCCTCCAATTCTTCTTTTAATTTTTCCATAGCACGATAAAGAAGCATCTTCACAGCACCCTCCTTCTTACCAACTATCTCCCCGATCTCGGAAAACTTCATCTCCTCTTTATATCGTAGTTCCAAGATCTCCTTTTCCTCTACAGATAATACCGAAAAGCTCTGAATCAATTGTTTTGAATTCTCCTCACTGATCAATTCCCCAATATAATCTACGTCATCACTTGCAATGATCTCAAAGATCTCATCCTCAACATCTACCTTCCCCTTGCTAACACTTTTCTTTCGATATGAATCATACAGTTTATTCCTAGACACTGTGAACAACCAAGCTTTAATACCATTTTCATCTCGGTCTCTCATTACTTCAGGATGTTCAAACAATTTAATGAACGTGTCTGCTGTAAGATCTTCTGCAAGCTCTTTCTTACCAGTCTTCTTATATATATACCAGTAAATATGCTCACGAAACTTCACGTAGTTCTGTTCAAAGAGCTTCTGGTTCTGCCGATCCATATTTGTTGGGTTATTTTTCTTCAACTCTTTATACGATTTTCAGAAAGTAAAGTAACAGTATTATTCACGATATAACAGCTTTAAATAGCGATCTCTTGTAATAGTTCCACCTCCTTTTTTGCGGTATCCATACTCTTTAAAGCGGGAGTTTCTAAAAGGAATGGGATCGCACGAAACTTCTGGTGATTGACGATTTTTCTGATCGCTTCAAGACCTATCTCACCCTTACCTAGATCTGCATGTCTATCACGATTCGAAGCGAATGGCTTCATAGAATCATTTAGGTGTATAGCTTTAACATTTTGTAGACCAATAGTACTCTCTATCTGTGATACAACTCCCTCCAGATCATTTACCCAGTCATAACCAGAAACGAACATATGTTGAGTATCTAAAACATAACCCATTCTATCTTTCTGCTCTACCCCATCTACCATCTCAGCCAGTTCCTCTAACTTATCACCCATAATATTTCCCGCTCCAGCAGAAGATTCTAGCAAGATCTTGCTTCCTGGAACTTTTTCTAGGATCCAATTCAATCCTTGAGATATCCTTTTCACACCATCTTCCGGAGTCAGATCCTTAGCTGAACCGGGGTGAAAAGTTATCCCTAAGATCTCAAGGTCAGATCCGTTATCTATCACCACTTCTTCCATACGACTGAGTGCGTCTAGATGATTCATCAAGGACACTTTGCTCATATGGAACATCTGTTTATCCTGTCGGGCTAGATTGATCAGATATATTCCATGAATAAGAAGCTTCTTTATTGAGCTATTTTTCTGTGCTTCAATGAAATTCTCGACTTCTTTCTGTTCAACCTCTTTCATTGCCCACCTCATAGGGGCTGAAAACATTGTTTGTATCGAATTGACTCCTAATTCTTCGCCATTCTTTATTGCATTTGCTAATCCTCCTGAGGCAGAAACATGTGCTCCTAAAAATCGCATAATGATACTGATCATTTTACATAACCTATGCTATGTGAATGATTGTGCTATGTCAACGGATTTGATGATCAACCTAGTTGCTCTATATTAAATTAAGATCCTCACAGGAATGCAGTGGGGGTCCGAGGAGGGGGTTGTGATTGGATCGGGAGGATCTGAGGATGGGGAATTTTGAATACTTTAGGTGAGATTTTTAGTAAGTACCCCTACCATATGTCTGTGGCGATTTAATACTATATTAAGGATAATTTTGTTTGAACGTGATCTCGAAATAGAATATAATTGCCAAGCAGAAAAGGAGAGGTGCCTGAGTGGTCGAAAGGAACTCACTGCTAACGAGTCGTAGGCATTAAACCCTACCGCGGGTTCGAATCCCGCCCTCTCCGCCATAATCGACTCACAGTCGCTAATGCTTCATTTTGGTTGTTATCTAAGCTCGGATTTAGTTCGACCCACTTCGGATAGGTGGTTGTAAACTTTTTCACTTTTTGCATAGACTTAAATGGGATTTCAGGCTTTATACTGAGGATTTTGTCTCTTAGATCTACGGTTCGACCCAAATTGAGAAGTATTGCTCTTTTATCGTCAATTGATCCATTATTAAACCTGTTTATTAAGTTTGTACAGAACTCAAGGTTGGTTCTAACTTCGTTGATTATGTGGTCTTGTCTTTTATTGAGGTCTTTTAGTTGTTCGGTTATTTCATCTCTTTTGTAGGATAGATCTAACTTTTGCTTTTCAAATTCCTGTTCTGTGAGTAGTGAATGATCTTTGTTATTCTTACTAATCATTAATTTAACGAGTGAATCAAGCTCGTCAGTGGTTTCAGTGAGTAGCTTTTTATACTTTCGTTGTAAATTCTTTCGCTCTTTAATATCTTCGTCGAAATGGTGTTCTACAAATTTCATTCCCCATTCAATGTAGGCTTCGTCTATTTCAAGACTAGATAGAAATTCATTCATTTGGTTTTCTAACTCATTTTCATTTATAGATTTTTGTTTGCAATCTATCTGTTGAGACTTATGTGAGCAGTGCCAATATTTGTAACTCTTTGTTTCTCTTGTAGATTTAATTTTCTTGTATTTGAGTGGCTCTGGGATTACTGTATAGCCACACTCACCACATTTAATCAGTCCGTTGTATTTATTTTCTGCCTTTGAATCCTGTGGTCTACCATTGTGAGCATTGAAAATGATCTGCAATTCGTCAAATTCTTTCTTTGTAACCATAGGTTTATGCTTACCTTTGAGATAGGTATCCTTATTCTTGAAATATCCGTAGTAAAAAGGATTGTTGAACATTCGATGGAGTGTAGATTTTGAAAACTCCCTTCCGCCTTTTGTTTTTACCTTGTACTCGTTGTTAATTATATCTGCTAGATCAGCAATGCTATGGTTACCTGTAAGAGCTAATTTCCAAAGCTTCTGAATCGGTTTAAAGCGTTTTGGATCTTCAAGTATCCTATTGATTCCTTTCTCGTTGTATCGTTCGTTTAGATAGCCATTAGGGGCATAGTTAGGCATCCAGCCCTTTTCCCTTTTGCTTTTCAATCCCCTGATTACATTCCCTCTGAGATCTCGACTGTATTGATTCGCCATTCCAAATTCTACTGCTGTAAGGATTGCATTATCTTCTGGATAAAAGGTTTTGTTTGGTGTAATGATTGAGGATATTTTGCGAGTTTGGAGAAGATGAGTAACAATTCCTGCTTCAATTGGATTTCTAGCAAGTCTATCCAGTTTCCAACAAAAGAGATTCGAAATTTTTCCCTCGGTTATTAGTTTAGTCATTTCAAGAAAGCCTTCTCTAACATACGGTTCAAGTGCTGTTTTTTCGTCAATAAATTCTTGATTTATTGTAAATCCTAATTGTTTTGCAGTTTGCTTATTGATCTTTCTTTGATCTTCAATTGATTGTGCTTGTCTGCCTTTATCTTCTGTCGATTTACGATTGTATGAAATATTTAGTTTTTCCATGTTGTTTTATTATGAATTTAGATAAACAAAAAGGGGAACTCGTTGGACACAACTTCGCAAAAACGAAATTGTACGAATCCCCCTTTTATCCATCTAATCCTTAAATGGAAAGGCTCGTAATTGCGATTTATTAGTTGTGTCCACTTTATTTTTATCAGATTTTGGTACTTTTGTCACCGCTAGAATCATAAGTTTCATTAGTTTTGTTGCTTGTCTTTTAGCTTTCTCATAATCTAAAGTCTCACCAGTTACCTCTTTATGAGTTTTAATGAATTCCTGAATTTCAATTTCGGATAGTTGAAGAGGTTGATTCATGGTTTGACCTCCCTTTTCAACTTATCCACATCTGAAAATTGATATCTATTACTACTATCTATATTTATCTGTTTATATCTATAGGAGTCTGACTTCGCTTTTGTGTCAGTAGCAACTTTCGTTATTTGGTTAGTAAAATACTTACTATTTGGTGAGTGTTTTACTAAGTTTTTACTTAGTATTTCACTATCAAAATCAGGGGTTTCAGTTGGTGATTTGCTTAGTAAATTCCTGCTTATCCACATTTCTTCTTTGTCTCTATCCCAACCTATGTAGTTTTTATTTACAAGCTTTTTAAGCTCCTTGGTTATATCTGAGGGGTAAAATCCTAGTTTCTGGAAATCAGCGTGATTTAGATAGGCTGTAGCCTTTTTACAACCTATTGAATATCTAGCTATGATCTTGAGTATTTTGATTTGACGTTTTGTAATTGATGGCTCTAGTATCTCTAGTTCGTAGAGGAAAAGAGGAAATCTCAAAAAGGTGAGTTTAAGAATCTCCTGATAATTAGGTTTCGTAAACTCTTGGTATTTTGTTTCTATTAATATTTCTCCTACTGACTGCATAAGCAATATTTAATCAAGCCCAGTAGGAAGCTTTATTTGTTATAATCTATATTGAATCACCTCCTACTGTTTGGATGCCCGTCCACTGTTTGCAGGTGATTCTTTTTTTGTTAGTTATATTATCGCCTGAGTTCTAATTTCATACTAATTTATTGACGATTGATGAGCTTTCAGAATCTCTCGTTTATATTGTATTTACGGTTATTTTCAGAGTTTAGATAAAGTTTGAAATATAGTGTCCTCGCTATAGTCTCCAAGCTATAAAAATCAGTCGTTTTCTACTACATTTTCTAACAGGTACAAGTTTCAAACAAATTTTGATCAACTCGATGACTGAATGAAATACTTCATAAGTATTGATACGAAGGATTGAATGAATGATTGAGAAAAAGTGAAATATCTCGTTTACGAGATCTCGTCCACGATATATTTTGAATGCAAAAAAGACATCCTGAATCAGATGTCTACAATTAAACGAATCAATGAATGGGATTTGTGATTGAAATTGTTTATTGACGACTGAGAGACTCTGCATAGCAAAGAATAACTAATTTATTCGTAACGAATCCCTCAGGTAATTCAACTATAAACAATCTTTATAGTTTTGTCAAAATTATGTTACACTCTTTTTATATGAAAAATGATGAATTAAACAAAAAAGTAGGAATCAATTTAAAGAAAGCTCGGAAAGAAGCTGGACTCACACAAGTTGATTTAGCTAAGCGAATGAATATGTCACCAATGATGATTAGTCGCTACGAAGTAGGACTCAATTCTATTCCATACAAACGAATTGAAAAAATAGCAACAATACTGGGTAAGCCTGTTACATACTTCTTTGATGAAAAGTTTAAGTCAAAAAAATACAAACTGACTGAATCAATATCCATTCAATCCCCCAAAGACATGCTCGCATTCTCACTTGGTAAAAACGCAAATAAACAAGAAGCTATTAAAGAAGCAAAACAACTAATGAAAAACTGGTACAAAGAAAACAATATGAAAGAAACTACTAAAAAATCATTCACAGACTGGTGGGAAGGTAAATAACCAAACATTAACTAAAAGTTATCGTTACAAATGACACAAATTCACACACTAAGCAGCTCAACAAGGTCACATACACAGTGACCGTAGTCGAGGGAGTGATTGGGTGGAGTTCGAAGAAGTCCACCCAATCACCTGCGAAAGTGGTGAATTTGACCTAAATATCAACGATAACGGATTTCAATAAACTGGTTTCTTCTGGTTGATCGTGTACAACCAGTAGGCAATCAGTGTAGTTCAAAAAATCAAAAAGAAATGCTACAATACCCCTATCAATAAATTGCTAAATTCAATCATTGAATGAATCAAAAACGAATGAAAAAGAAAAATCTAGCTAAAAATATAAAAACTCTCAGAATTGAAAAAGGATGGACTCAAGAAGAACTTGCTGAAAAATCAGGAGTTACATATACGACAATAATTAAACTTGAGCAAGGTGTAGTAGATAATCCGACATTGAAAACACTTGAATCATTAGCAATGGTATTTAGTGTTACCTTAGATGATTTAACCCAATAGACAATATAATGACAGACTTAAACAAAGAAAATATTAATAAAATAAACATATTCATTAAGAATGTCGCAAAATATTTTATGGACTTTCTTGAGTCAGACTTCCATAAACACAGAAAACCAAACCGTAAAGTCATTTATAGGGAAAAAAGTAATTTGCTAGTCGGTCAAAGGCTAGATTCATATCCCACTTTTCAGAAGCTCATTACAGAATCAATTAAGGACGGTTTTAATGGCAAGGGAGTAAAGCGTATCACTAAAGGAGTCTATAAGAGATCGGTTCCTAAATCATTTATGGATAAAATAAACAGATTAATCAAGGATTTGGGAGATAATGACGTGCAGAAACTCAGAGATAAAATCCTATCTTACTTTGGTAATCCAAGAGATTTTTCACAGGATATTTATGAAATTGAAGATCAACTAATTGAAGGCATCAAAGCAATTATAAAAGAACATCTAACAATTCCCTTTGTTAATAAGATAAAAACAATTATCCAATCAGTTTCACAAGATGAAAACAACAACCTCTTTATTATTGAAGATGAATTAACAAATAATATATTTGCTCTTATAGAGGAATTTATCCCCGAGATTATTTCAAGCTTAACAGATAAAAATAAACCCCTGAACAAAGAGGATTTCAAAAACTTATTATCAACAGAATCTGTAAAGAGTGTGTTGATATCTTTCTTTGAATCAATGCATACAGCTGACCTATTTGAGGATGTTTCAGAAATGAATAGAAACCTTCAAACGTTGGAAAAACAAGAATTTTATTTGTATTTTTATGATCTATCATATGAAGGTATTACTTATCCAATATTTTATATCCCTTTCAATCTAGTTGAAATCCAAAATGAAAAGACTTATGAAGTTGAGTTTGATTCTCAGGTTTATATTAATAAAAAGGCTTTAGAATATCTTGCACAGGAATACAATTCCGATAGTCAAGATTCACAAGCTACTCTAAAGGAGATTACCAATAGAATTATATATTTAGCAGAATACAAGGATAACTTACCAGATAGATTAAATAGCATCCTGAATGAGATTGTTTCATTTTTTAAACTAGATAAAGATTTTGATCTTAATGATTCTTCGATTCAAAAGTCAAAGAGTTTATTGATTACAGCTTCTAACTCATGTTATATAGCAATCTTTGACAAGTCGGATGAAGCATTGGTTAATGATTATGAAGATATTCTAAAACTTCTTGAGCTTGGCGATTCAAAATTATCAGAAGCTTTTATTCGAATAATTGAAGATTTTATTTACAATAATCCAGTACCATTTGAGGATGAAGTTGAACAAGAATGGGAAGATACATACTCAAGTGATAAATTAATATTTCAAAGTCCTATTCCTCTGAATAGTGAGCAAAGACAGATTGTAAACGCTTTACAGAAAGATGGTTGTAATTACATATCGGTAGAAGGTCCACCAGGGACAGGAAAGAGCCATACTATAACATCAATCGTATTCAACGCTATCCTGAAAGAACAATCAGTCTTAGTACTCTCTGATAAAAAAGAAGCTCTCGACGTAGTTGAAAGTAAAATTAGCGATTCGATGAATAAAGCTCGACCATCAGGAGATTTTCAAAATCCAATACTAAGACTTGGAAAAACAGGTAATACCTATAAAGATATCCTTTCAAGAGCTTCAGTCGAAAAAATTAAAAACTATCATAAAGCATTAAAAAAACATAACGGTAACCTTGAAGATAATATTATAAAGCTTGAGAAAACTTTAAAAGAAGATTTTGAAGCAGAAAGTTTGTCCTATTCAGACATTGATATTGGAAAAATTACAGAGTACTACAATCTACAAAAACTCACCGATGAATGGGAGGAATATGTCGATTTACAAGAATTGTTAAATACTTCTGGGAGTGCTGAAATTCTTGAAAATGTAAATGTAATAATCAAAGAATTACTAGAAACTCTATTGGATCCTAACTATGAAATCTATAATACGCTGAAAATCGAAACTGAAAATCTAAGTTCGATTAATGATTGGACGTTACTAAAACAATCTATAGATACAACAATTCAAGTAAGCGAGAAAGTTCTTGAGATTTATCCTCAGTTAGTAAACCAAATGGTAATATTTGACGCTTTCTCATATGAAGATTTAACGGAATTGAGAGAGATTGTAAGAGAATTCAATGACTTAAAAACACCAATCATTGGATTTTTATTTAAAAAGAAAGACCTTGCAAAAGTTGATCTAAAGTTCAAAAAAACCTTTAATACCTCACTTGAAACGAACCCTTCTAATCAGCTATCCAATATCGAAAAAGCTTTGGAAATCTTCAACTACTTTGAAGAGCTTATTTTCGAATTACAAGATGAATACCCCATAGACCCGTTTACAATATTTCATTATTTATTCGCATTCCAAAACAGTCGTGAAATTATTGGAACTAATATCACTGATAGAATTGAATCATTTGAAGAAATATTTAAGTCCTCAAAGCTTATTCCAGAAACATTTACAAAGATTGGTCTAGATCAAGATAATATAGACTCAATCAAAACTTTAAAAATACTGAATCTTGAAGATAGATTATTTAATAAACTCCTACGATATATAAGTTTGTTTGAGGAACTCGTAGACAGATTTAATAAAATCCCATCATATAACTATATCCTTCTTAAACAACAATTAGAGGAGTTAGTAACAACGAAGATGACTTATTTGATGGATGAAAGATTAATCGATTTTGATAGGAATTATAAAGCGGATAGAATCGCATTAGGAAAGATTATTCAGTCAAAACAGAAATTCCCCAAAGATGATTTCCTCAAGTTGAAGAATGCCTTTCCATGTATTCTCGCAGGCATTCGAGATTATGCAGAATATATTCCATTAGAATCCAATATATTTGATTTAGTTATTATTGACGAAGCCTCACAAGTGAGTATTGCTCAAGCATTTCCAGCTTTGTTAAGAGCTAAAAAAGTACTTGTGCTTGGGGATAGAAAACAGTTTCCAAACGTTAAATCAAGTCAAGCTAAGGGGATAACTAATCAAAACTACCTAAATGTATTAGAGAAATCTTTTAGGGAAAATATATCTTCTGAAACAAAAGAATTAACGAAGTTGAAAAACTTTAATATAAGGACTTCAATATTAGAATTTTTTGACTCAATAAATAACTACAATTCTCTATTGAAGAAACACTTTAGAAGTTATAAGGAGATTATTTCATACTCGAATAAATATTTCTATGGTGATGAATTACAAGTAATGAAGATAAGGGGGAAACATATTGATGAGGTATTGAAATTTACAGTAATAGAGAATCCTGATATTGACGGTCTTATAACAAACACAAATAGATCAGAAGTAAAGGCCGTGATCCAAGAACTTGAGAAACTCCATTTGGAAGATTCAAATCAAAGCATAGGTATTATCACTCCTCATACGAATCAAAGAAAATTATTCATTGATGAAATAGATAGACATCCGTATAGAGAATATTTTTTTGAAAAGCTTAAGCTTAAAATTATGACATTTGATACCTGTCAGGGGGAAGAGCGTGACATAATATTCTATTCAATGGTTGCAAGCAAAGAAAAAGATGGTTTGTCTAATATTTTCATTAAAGATCTTGAAACTTCGCCAGAAGGAAGTATCAGAAAATCAAGGCTAAATGTTGGGTTTAGTCGTGCAAAGGAGACGATGCATTTTTTTATAAGCAAACCGATTGAAGAATTTAAAGGCTCAATAGGTTTGGCTTTACGACACTATCATACGATATTAGAGAAGGGCAAAAACGAGCCTCAAATTAGCGAGGTTGATCCCAATTCACCAATGGAGGAGAAAATATTACATTGGTTAACACAAACAGAGTTTTGGCAAAATAACTTTCCAGATAAGCTTCACCTAAAACCTCAATTTGAAATTGGAAAATACCTTAAACAATTAGATGACACTAATTCATATAACCATCCAAACTATGTTGTAGATTTTTTAATGCTTTACAAAGACGAAAACAATAATACTCATAAAATAATTATTGAATACGATGGATTCAAAGAACATTTTAGTCAGATTGACGAAATTAATGAATTAAATTACTCACATTATTATTCAGAAGATGATGTTTATAGACAAAAGATCTTAGAAAGTTATGGATATAAATTTCTAAGATTGAATAAGTTTAATTTAGGTGAGAACCCAATAAAAACAATAGATACCAATATTAATGAATTGGTTAAAATATCTTTACCTAATAACTTTTTAAATCAAATTCAAGCTGATTTCGAAGCTCTCGAATCGGGAGAAATGAGAGAATGCCCTAAATGCGAAACATTAAGAGAAGTTAATGATTTCCTTGACAGTTCTCTGGTAGGCGGAGTCGGGAGAATTTGCAATCATTGTAAGGGAATTACTAATGGTAAATATGCAAGTTCGAAAAGAAGTTGCCCTAAATGTGGTTCTGCAATGATTTTGAGGTCTGGTCCGTATGGGAGGTTCTATGGTTGTTCAAGATATCCGAATTGTAAAGGAACAAGAAGAATTTAGATTATTGATATATGTCCTGTTCTGAAATTGAGACAAAACTTCATAAGTTACTACAGAAGAAAACATTCTCTGAGATCGAGGTTGTATATATTTTTGTTGAATTAAAGAAATATATTGATCAAAAAGATAAGGACTATAAATATTTTAGGATATTCAGAAATTGGATTGTTCATACAGAACTTACAATAACCTCGCAGGTAAATATGATTGAGAATCTATTTATTGACAATTCAAAAATAGATACCGAACTATTTACAAATTGTTTAAAAGAGGATTTTAAAAATATACTTAAGGTTCATAACTTTGACACATCTCTTGTGAGTATTGATAATAGTTGGTTATCATTTACTAATGGCTTATTAGGGGTATTAAGTAATCAAAGATTGATATCTCCCAAGGCCAAGATTTTAACATTTAAAGATGAGAAAGTTTTCTTAGTCGACTCGGAGTAGATTGCCAAAGACTTTAAACATAAGTACAGTATCTAGACTGCTCAATTCCAGTTCTAACTTCGTTTACAACATCCCGCAGAACAAATGACCCCTTTTGGGGTCGTTTGTTTTGTGGGGAGTAAGAGATCTAAGCTTCACGAAGTGAATGGTTCGCATTGATGTGATATATGCTCTCACATCAATCTAGCGAGCGAAGCGAGCGTTACCCCCGCCCTCTCCGCCATAATCGACTCACAGTCGCTAACGCTTCATTTTCGTTGTTATCTAGGCTCGGATTTAGTTCGACCCACTTCGGATGATGGAAAGGTAAATAATCTATCAATTAACTAAAGGTTATCGTTCAAAATGACACAAATTCACACACTAAGCAGCTCAACAAGGTCACATACACAGTGACCGTAGTCGAGGGAGTGACTGGGTACAACCAGTATGCAATCAGTATCAAATCTGGATATTACTGTGATTATCTTCTTTTTGCCATTTGCTTTTGATTAAGTATTCAGTAAGTTGTTTGTACTCATTTGAATCTAATGATAAATAGAGGTCATAAATTGAATCGTACATACAAAACTTATGCTGATCCTCTATTATTTCAAGCTCGTCAATTATTAGTCGATCAACGATAAAGTTATTAGAGATATTTTTTTTATTTGTGCTAAAGCTTTCTTATCTAAAAGCCCTGAATGTTAATATCTTTAGTTGGAGATAGTATCTAATATATTTATTTCACAATATTTATATTTATCAGTAAAAAAGGAAGAATCAGACGGATCAATTAGTCCTCAGTATAGGTTTCGTCATGTAAATATTCAGTTTCAAGTAAATATCTCATAAGAACGTTTTGTTTTAATTGACTTTAAATTCTGCTATTACAAATAGTTACATCTATTATTCCCTGATTGTGCAGGTTTCCTCATCCAGATTATTAATATCTGTAAGTATGTAACTCATATATGGCTCATGTTTATATTGTCCTAATTCAGAAACAGAACCATCTCCTGTGATTTTATAACAAACTGCCTCAAATATTTGAAGTACGCCACTTCCTTCTGCTGTGTATACTGCTGTCCAATGATCGTCTTTCCTCGAAAAGTAAAGACTTTTAGCAGGAAGAGCGTTCATTTCGTCTGAAATATTTGGATGTGCTGAAAGTAAAGCCTCTTTTGCAAATTCTTGCGAGAATGAATCATTAAAAGAATTCTCTATTTCAACCTCAATGTTCTTTCGAGAAGTATCGCTAATTGATAATATTAGTTTTTGTCCCTCTGCGACTTCTTTATCTAAGACATTAAATAAATCATATACACTAAACCTTTCCGTTGATTCACCCATTATTTCGCATGCACCATCTGAATAGTGGTATATAGATACAGGGACTACAGAAGGCTCAGAGTCTGTCCAATTACTACCAATGTATAACTTAAATTTATGAGGAGAACATCCGCTATACTTTAAACTTATAAGTAGTTCACCATTATTATATTTGGCATCTGTTAATGTGACATCGTCTGATACAGGAAGTTGAGTTTCATCGTCAATAAAAACAATAGGGTTGTCGTCAAAATCCATATCATTTTGATCAAATGATGAGTCTAGTTTGTCTACAGGTACTTCATCAACTGATGTATTTACATTATTATAGATTGAAAAGCCAAAAATCATTATCAAGGTTAAACCTAGCACAAAACTTGATATTATAATGACTTGATTTTTCTTCGCTTTAATACTCTCAATTACATTAAAGATTAAATAAAATACTGATGAGTATACAAGTACATTCACAAAACCTTTTATAAAATTGAATGATTGGTTAAATGGGATTGGAGTTGACGGAAGTTCTGACCAGTCTATATTTCTACTTACAGAATAGAATTGTGCAGGCCATCCAAATCTTTCGTGGTACATCATCCCACCGTATTTCCCTTGAGCTACAATAAGACTTAGTAATGTAAATATAATCCCCAGCCCTAATGCTATTGAATATGTTTTGAAACTTAGTTTCTTTTGCATTAACGAAACTACAGCTACAGAGCCTAGTGCGAGAATCACAACTACTAGTAATTGTAGTGCAACTAATTCGGTAAGAGAGTTATAAATCAACATAGTTTCATAATATTAATATCTTAGATATTAGGGATAATTATAATCTATTCCTGAATAATAGATATAACGAAATCCCTTTTATAATAGTAACAATAAAAGCTACAAATAATCTGAATAGTTAGATTCTTAATAAAATCTTCGATGAAAATCCAGTTCTAACTTCGTTTACAACATCCATCAGAACAAATGACCCCTTTTGGGGTCGTTTGTTTTGTGGGGAGTAAGAGATCTAAGCTTCACGAAGTGAAGGTTCGCATTGATGTGATATATGCTCTCACATCAATCTAGCGAGCGAAGCGAGCGTTACCCCCGCCCTCTCCGCCATAATCGACTCACAGTCGCTAACGCTTCATTTTCGTTGTTATCTAGGCTCGGATTTAGTTCGACCCACTTCGGATAGGTGGTTGTAAACTTTTTAACTTTTTGCATAGACTTAAATGGGATATCTGGCTCTATACTGAGGATTTTGTCTCTTAGGTCTACGGTTCGACCCAAATTGAGAAGTATCTCTCTTTTATCCTCAATTGACCCCGATATTCTAGATTAATTCTAATCCCTATCTTCTTCTTCTCAACCTTTCGGGGTTAGTCGCTCTGAGAGCGAGTTCTTGGCGGATTAGTCTTATACGATCCTCCATATTCTTATCGGTTCTCTCAAGACAATATGTTAATTCAGTTTCTAAAGGATTAACAGGAATATAATCTTCGTTTACGATCCAAAATTCTACACGTTCGGATTCAATTGTAGAAGAAATGAACAATGTTACAGCTACACCATCGATACAATAACTCCCATCTTCTTCAGTAGCAAAAGCAGCAAGAGCCTTACGACTATCTTCATAAAGGCTTTCATCAACCGCGATATCGATATCGTTTGGAAACAGATCTAGTCCATGTACATAAAGAGCTGCACTTGAAACAATAATCCAAAGTGGCGTTTCTGTTAATGTAAGATTTCTCGCAATTTCAGATAATGCTGTATCAATCTTTTCACGTTCTGCTCCGTTTTCAGGATTACTCATAAAATTTAAAGTCCTAGATAAGTTTAAGCACTTAAAAAATTGCATAATTATAAGGTGAACCCCATTCTTTGGACACGATTTGCCCAAAGTTAAGGTGGATTAACCTCCTTTCCCTTGATTTAATAATTAAAGTATACATCAGCAGGAGTTCTCTTCTCAAGTGAGCTATGTCTCCTCTGATGGTTGTAGAACAAAAAGTACTTCTCTAGTCGATCTCGAGCTTCGTTTCCGTCAGCATAATCATACAGGTACACTTCCTCATATTTCACAGTTCTCCACAACCTCTCGATGAAGATATTGTCAAATGCCCGACCCCTCCCATCCATGCTGATCTTTACACTGTAAATTTTCAGAAGATCCGTGTACTCCTGACTGGTATACTGGCTTCCCTGATCTGTATTCGAAATCTGTGGCCGGCCTTGGTTTAAAGCCTCCTGTAGAACACTGACACAACCTGACTTATGCATTGTATTTGTCAATTTCCAGCTGATTACATATCTTGAATACCAATCCATTTCGGCTATCAGATACAAGAATCCATGTCGCATTCTGATGTACGTAATGTCACTGCACCAGACCTGATTTGGTTTCGTTATCTCAAGATCTTTGAGCAAGTACGGATATTTCTGGTCAACCTCATTGAATTTGCTGAGATTCTTTTTGGGCACTACTGCCGATATGCCCAACAGATTCATCAGTCGTAGAACCTTCTTGTGATTCACATCGTCTCCTGTGGTATTAAGTTCGTCCGTAATTGGTCTATACCCGTAAAAGGGTCTTTTTGTGTAGATCTCATCGATTCGATTAAGTAGGTATTGGTCATATTCACTGACTTCTACTGGTTTGTAGTAGTAAGTACTTTTGTTCAACTGTAAAAGAGCTATTTGATCCTTTTTCGTCAGTACACTATTTTTTTCTACAAGTCGTCGTTTCTCCTCATTCGTCAATTCCCATCTTTTTTTTTAGCCAGTCCAAACTATACTCCAGTTTGCCTATCTTTCTATACAGGTCTTCAATGAGCCTCTCTTTTTCCTTCAGTTCTAAGCTCAGGTCTTTTTTGTCAAATCCGGCTTTCAGAATCTCCTCTGCCTGGGTTTTCCATTTTGCGATTTGATTTGGGTGTATCCCAAACTTTGACCCTAGTTCAGCCATTGTTTCATTTTCTGCCATTGCTGTCTTTGCAACCGTGGCCTTAAATGCCGCTGAGTGTTTTCTTCTTATTTTTCCCATACCTCATTTTACACCTTAACCTCGTGTCCAGTTTTTGGGGTTCACCTCATTACTTTAACCAGAGAAGAAAGCGGTTGTGATTCGAGTTTGTTCCAGAGGCGTAAAAAATGAACAGATTTACTTGCAGAGACTAATCATTATGGCTAGAGTATGTACAGATAGAATAATCAAACCTTAGGATTAAGCTTTATTAGATTTTGTAAATGAAAAAGATAATTATTTTAAGATTAATTAGAATCACATGGCAGATAACAAAACCCTCATAATCCGCAATTCAACAGCAGAATTTCTAATATTCACATCCCAAGCAGGTGAAAATAGTATTGAAGTTAGATATCAAGATGAGACTGTATGGCTCAGTCAAAAAATGATTGCAGAACTCTTTGCAGTTGATGTTAGGACAGTTAATGAACACCTTAAAAATATTTATGAAAGTAGAGAATTAATGGAGGATTCAACTATCCGGAAATTCCGGATAGTTCAAAAAGAGGGTGAAAGGGATGTTTCTAGAGAAATTGATTTCTATAATCTCGATGCAATTATTTCCGTTGGATATAGAGTTAATTCTGTTCGAGCTACGCAATTTCGACAATGGGCTACTCAAGTATTGAGAAACTTTGCAATCAAGGGGTATGTACTTGATAAAAAACGACTTGAGAATGGAGTACTACTAGATGAAAACTATTTTGAGAGGCTACTCGAAGAGATTAGAGAAATTCGACTAAGTGAAAGGATGTTCTATCAAAAGATTACAGATATATACACAACAAGTATTGATTACAATAAAGATGCGCCAACAACTAAAGATTTCTTTGCAAAAGTCCAAAACAAACTACACTTTGCTATACATGGTCATACCGCTGCAGAACTGATAAAAGAAAGAGCTAGTAGCAAAAAAGAAAATATGGGACTAACAACATGGGAAAAAGCTCCGTCAGGTAAAATTCTTAAAAGCGATGTAGGTATAGCTAAGAATTATTTGACTAAAGATGAGTTAGAATCACTCGGTAGGGTTGTAAACTCTTTTCTTGATCTGGCAGAAGATCGTGCTAAAAGACAAATACCAAGTACAATGGAAGACTGGAGCAAACTTCTTGACTCATTTCTTGAACTTAGCGAAAGAGCAAAACTGGATGGGAAAGGAAGCGTCTCAGCTGAGACTGCATTAAAATTTGCATCAAGCGAATTTGAAAAATTTAGGATATTACAAGATAAATTATTCGAGAGTGATTTTGATAAAGAAGTTAAGCACCTACTTCAAGATAATGAAAATAAAGAAAAGGATTAAGTCTAGATCATAAAGAATATATGGAAACACCAATTTTCTACGAAACTGAAACAGAAAATGCACGACTAATAGCTGAAATGCTTCATAGGCATAGAGTTACCCCAAGAGTAGTTCTCACTCCTGTCGGTGGTTATCCATAGCCTGTCTTTTTTTACTGAGGAATTCCCAAATGCAGAAATCATTAGCTTTGATAATAATCGAAGACAAATAAGAGAATTCGAAACTCAAGTAGTAGATGTAACAGGTAGGAAGCCTCGTCATATGGATGTTAGTAATACTGACGCCTTATCAGGTATTCTCGATCGTCACCAAGTCGAATTAGCATTTATGTCAAATATTCCTGATTACCTTGAACCAGAAATCGCAGAAGATACCGTAGGAGTGCTAGTAGAATATGAAGTCCCATGGATAATGGCTTCCCATATGAGAAATGGCTCAAGACAAAGAGGATACAAACCCGAAGGGCTACAAAGTTTTGTTGATACTCTTAGAGAAGAAGGATACAAGATCAAAAGAGCAACTGACAGCTCTGGAAGATATGACATCTCAGATTACTATTTAGCAATTCTTGAATAGTTAGAAGTTGAGATTCATTACCATATGAATTCTCATAGTTCTAACTTCGTTTACAACATCCCGCCATAGAAAATAGAAGTCCACTCTATGTGGACTTTTGTTTTCTAAGGACGAGGATGCGGTAGATACAACCTCACCGAAGGTGAAGATTCGCATTGATGTGACATATGCTCTCACATCAATCTAGTGAGCGTTACCCCCGCCCTCTCTTTGGAAAACCAATATGCTATAATCGGCAATAACCTTAGTCCAATTTACTTCAATGATTCAATCAATTATTAACCTTATAATTACATTAACAGCTCTATTCGCAATTCCACTGATTGGAATATCCGGAACAATAGCATTGATTATGAAGCTTGCAAAATCTGAAGACTCAAAAGTTTATTTGGTATCAAAGAAAATATTTCTAATATCGATTTCAGTATTCGCTTTATCATTCGTAGCTGTGTTAATTGTCAACTCTATAATCTAAGTATTATAGAAAATTCCAAACACTAACCACGTACCCCGCTATAGAAAATAGAAATCCACCAAGGACTTGAGTTCCTTCTTTAACAGATACATAACTAGCTTCCATATCTTATGTATATTTACCTAATTGTAGATATTTGTTTTGTTTTCGCATTGCAAGGCGTGTGAATTATTAACAAGTGTGAGTTAGATCTGTATCAACTTATGATATGGATA